>CAMLET010000272.1 GCA_946479125.1 uncultured Flavobacteriales bacterium | reverse complement strand
ATAATATTCAGAAAAGCCAGTTTCGCAAGAGATTGGCTTTTTTGATTCGTATAAATCAAAAAATTCACACATATGTGTAGTTGTTTGCGTAAAAAATTTAGATTTGTTAGTACACTAATTCAAAATCTAAACACATGGCCATTGATTCTAAAAGACTACGACAAATCACTAACAGTTTAAAAAAGTCCATGGACGGGCTCAACGTTCAAAAAGCAATTCAAGCATGTAAAGATGAAACCCAAACGAGAGATTTCTTGATTCATCCGTTCCTAGAAATGCTCAACTACAAACGCATCGACCATTACACGCACGAGTTTTATGCGGATATGGCGGATAAGAAAAACCGTCGAGTGGACATTGCAATTACACTTGGAAAGAAAGACCCCGTGATGTTGGTTGAATGTAAAAGCGCAACTTCAAAACTTACGGATAATCATTTTCGACAGTTGAATGAGTATTGTTTGTATACACCATCTGCAAAGATTGGAATTGTTACGAATGGCATCGTCTATAATTTCCATGCTATTGATACCAAAACAAGAAAGGGCTTAAATCCGAAACCGTTTTTCACGTTTGATGTGGTGAATTATGAAACTGCGGATTTGGAGAAACTGGCAATGTTTAATTTGACGGATCTTGAGATAAAGGACATTTTACAGGAAGCGGAAGACATTTATTTCTTGGATGAATTTGATAATGCCCTTTTCAATACACTTTCGGATCCTTCAGATGAATTGGCAAAAATCATTTACAAAAACATGGGTGGTCAGCGTTCGTCCGATAAAATCCTGGGTCAGATTAAGCAACTAGTGAATTCTGTTTCAATTAAATCTGCGTTAGATAAGGTAATCAAAAAAGAAATTGCAGAGTCGAATACCGGGATAATAACAACGGAAGAAGAGATCAAAGCATACAATGTGGTGAAAACCATTTTGGCAATGTCATCCAAAATTAAGGATCCGCAATTAGCAAGAATTAGCTATAGAGATATGAAAAACAAGTTTGCTATTATTGTTGATGGAAACCAAACGAAGAACATTTGTTCAGTTATCTTCAAGGAGAAGGTGAAAATTATTGAAGTGAACAATAGACGGCATGAATTGGATGAGGTGACAGTTGCGTCAATCACCAAGCTGAAGAAAGACCTGATAGATTCTGCACTCGAATTTTTAAGTTAAATCTCAAAAGGAATGTTCAAAAAGCCAGTTTCGCAAGAGATTGGCTTTTTTGATTTAGGATATTACCGCCTCCCTCTCGAACTCGTTTTCTTTGGCTTAAAACTTCCTGATCCGCCTGTCTTTTTTGCTCCAGGCTTACTTCCAAAGGTCCGTGGTTTTTGATCACGGTTATCTGTACGTTTCTTTTGTTGTCCAGAACCTGTTGGTTTCTTTGAATCTGGCTTTTTGCCTGGTGCAGGTTTTGCTTTTGGTTTATCCGCTTCCCCACTCGAATCTTTGAGCAAATCATTCATCTCTCGCATTTCTGAGTCCGTCAATTCCCGCCATTCACCATATGGAAGTCCTTTCAACTCAATGTTCATGAGTCGAGTACGTTCCAACTTCATTACCGTATATTGGAAATGCCCGCACATTCTGCGGATCTGGCGGTTTAATCCTTGAATAAGCACGATTCTGAAAACGTAAGGAGCAACTTGTTCTACAATACATTTCTTCGTGACTTCTCCCAGAATAGGAACACCATTCGCCATTTTCTTAATGAACTCGGGAGTAATGGGTTTGTCAACCGTTACAATGTATTCCTTTTGGTGATTGTTTCCGGCGCGCAAGATCTTGTTGACGATATCACCATTGCTCGTAAGTAAGATCAATCCTTGAGAATCTTTGTCTAAGCGTCCAACCGGAAATATCCGTTTAGGATGACTTATGTAATCTATAATGTTGTCAGGATCTACTTTATCCGTTGTAGAAGTAATTCCAGTTGGTTTGTTCAATACAATGTAAAGATCTTCTTCCTGCGCTTTTCGATCAATAGCATTTCCGTTTACCACCACTTTGTCGCGCGGACCAACTTGTTGACCTATTGCCGCGCGTTTTCCGTTTATAAACACCTGACCTTGTTCAATGTATTTATCCGCTTCCCGGCGCGAACAATACCCGCTTTCGCTAATGAATTTATTTAATCTGATTTGATCCATTAGAAACTATTTTCCTCCAACCAATTCTAAATCAATCTGACGTTTACGTGGATGAACTTCTCCGATTTTAACGCGAACGCTATCTCCGAAAGAGTATGTTCTGCCTGTTTTTTGTCCAACGATTGTCATTGTTTTTGCATCAAACGAGAAACGGTCTCCCGGAATTTCCTGCATCGGAACCATTCCTTCACAACCAATTTCTGTCATACGAACAAACAAACCAAACTCCGCAATTCCGGAAACAATTCCGTCAAATTCTTCTCCAATCTTGTCGTGAACAAATACCACCTGGAAGTACTTGTTTGACTCACGTTCTGCTTCTACGGCTTTGCGTTCTTGACGTGAAATGCGTTTTGCAATATCATCCAATTTACTGTTGTAAACGTGTGGCTGTTTCTCCAGACATTCCAACAAAATTCGGTGAACCATCAAATCGGCGTAACGACGAATTGGAGACGTGAAATGCGTGTAATAACGGAAACCTAATCCGTAGTGACCAATATTATCTGTGTCGTAAACAGCTTTCGCCATGCTGCGAATAGCCATTTGCTGAATGATGGAATATTCGTTTTTATGCTCAATACTTGTCAATAAAGCATTAATACTTTTCGCAATTTGATCAGGGTGAGTGAACTCCAGTTTCAAATGGAATTTATCCAAAAAGAGATTGAACAATCCGATTTTCTCAGAATCCGGCGCATCGTGAATTCGATAAATGAAAGGAACACGATCTTCGTCTTTCTTCACATCACCAACGTAGGTTGCAACCGCTTTATTCGCCAAAAGCATGAACTCTTCAATGAGCTGATGAGCATCTTTCGACACCTTGATCATCACATCGATCGGTTCTCCTTTTTCATCCAGTTTGAAACGAACTTCTTCTGAGTTAATTAAGAGCGCACCCTCTTTGATTCGCTTTTTTCTATAGATTTTTGCGATTTTATCCAACAAATGCAATTCACTCTTGTATGGACCATCAGCTCCTTCCAGGATTTCCTGAGCGTCTTCGTAAGAATATCTGTGATTGGAATGAATCACTGTTTTCCCGAACCAGGTTTTGTAAATCACACCATCTTCATCCACTTCAAAAACGGCAGAGAAAGTGAATTTATCTTCATGCGGACGAAGTGAACAAACCATGTTCGACAACTGCTCCGGCAACATTGGAATTACACGATCGACCAAATAAACAGAGTTTCCGCGTTTCAAGGCTTCTTTGTCCATTGCGCTATCAGGACGAACATAATGACTTACATCCGCAATGTGAACACCAATTTCCAAATGTCCGTTTGACAAACGTTGGAACGAAATCGCATCATCGAAATCCTTCGCGTCAATCGGGTCGATGGTAAAAGTCAAAATCTCACGGAAATCTCTTCGACGTTCAATTTCTTTCTGATCCAATTCCAGTGAAAGCAATTCTGCTTCGCTCATTACCGCATCATCAAATTCGATATCGAGACCATTGCTGACGAGGATGGAAATCATTTCGTTATCGTGTAATGAATTTCCACCTAAAGTTTGTACAACTTCCCCAAAAGGGATTTCAGCAGATTTCGGCCAAACGGTAATTTTTACTAACGCCTTATCTCCAGTTTTTGCACCATTCAACTTTTCCATCGGAATGATGATCTTCAATCCCGTTTTGTTGTTGTCTGGTAATAAAAACCCCTGTTGATCTTTTACCTGAATGGTTCCAACGAATTGTGTTCTTTCGCGTGAAACTACTTCAGTAATTCTTCCTTCGCGGCGTTCTCCGCTGTCTTTTGTAATGGCGACCTTTACGATATCACCTGCAATGGCCTGACCAATAAAATGAGGCGGAATGAAAATATCTTTTTCTGCTTTTGATATAAAAACAAATCCGGATCCACGCTGTGTGAGCTGAAGTTCACCTTCAACAATGTCCAGATTATTATTCAATTGATATGCCTGAAACCCGTTTTGACGAATGGTTCCTTCGTTTGCTAATTCTACAAGAACGGTCACAATAACTTTGCGTGTTTCAGCATCTTTAACGTGAAGTAGGGTGCAAACATCCTTATAATTCAATACGGCTTCGGGGTGGTTTTGAAAGACTTTTCGAACCAGATGGAAAAGACCGCTTTTCAGCTTTTTATCGCCTCCTTTGAAATTCGGTTTTCCCTTAGATTCGCTCTTTCTGTGTTTCTTTTTACTCATGTTTGCTTTATCTGAGTTAAAGTTACGATTTATAGGGTTTGTAGAGTTCAATTGTTCAAAAGGTTGAAAAACTTGAACACGTTGAGTTTTTAAACCTAATTGAACAGAGAAGGAGTCCACATCAAGAAAACCCTCTACGAAATAACCTACTTTGAATAATCTGTAATTCCCAAAAAATCATTGAAACTTTCCTTAGAAACCTTCGTAATGAAGATATAATAGAAGTAACTTGGAATAAATCACTTCGATTATTACATTTGAGAAATAAGGTAAGTAACTATGAACAAAAGAATTGAGGACGCACTAAACGATCAGGTTCAGAAGGAATCATCTTCATCACAATTTTATTTGGCAATGGCTTCGTGGGCTGAGAACAGTGGTTTGAATGGCACAGCGCAGTTTATGTACCAACATTCTGATGAAGAGCGCTTCCACATGCTGAAGTTGATGAAGTTTGTGAACGAGAGAGGTGGAAAAGCAGTTGTTCCTGCAGTTGAACAACCGCCAAAAGCATATGATTCCTTAGAGCATATTTTCGAATTGCTTTTGGAACACGAGCTTTCAGTAACCGCGAGCATTAACAATGTGGTTGATGTTTGTTTACAAGAAAAAGATTATTCTACACATAACTTTATGCAGTGGTACGTTTCTGAGCAATTGGAAGAAGAAGCACTTGCAAGAGGAATGCTGGATAAATTACGATTGATCGGAGGTGACAAAGGCGGACTTTATCTTTTTGATAGAGATCTGGAAAAGCTGGTGGCTCAAACACCTGCTCCTGGCGCCAACGAAAAGGCGTAATAAGGAACTAATGAACATAAGACGCGAAACTACAGGCTTGACATCCATTGTGATGTTCATGCT
>CAMLET010000271.1 GCA_946479125.1 uncultured Flavobacteriales bacterium | reverse complement strand
GGCTTGATCGTTTATTCAAATCCGGAGAACAGTTTAGGAGCTTTACCAATTACCTCCATTTGCAATATCACTTTTGATGGTAAATCGTATTTCAGTTCCAATCCAATTGAATTGAGCTATAAACGATACAATGTAACTGTACGTTATAAAGGAATTTCATTTTCAGATCAGGGAAGCGTCCGCTATAAATACAGATTGGTTGGTCTTGATGATACATGGCGCAGTACTTCAAATGATTTCGTTGATTTCCCGAAACTGGAAGATGGAACATATACTTTCGAGGTGTTGGCTTCTAATCCGCAAGGAACCTGGACAAAAACACCCGTTCGAATTACCTTCGTCATTGATTCTCCTTATTGGAAAAAATGGTGGTTCTATCTACTAATAACGGCAATAGTATTCACCATTGTTTGGTTTACTGTTCGTGTTCGTATCAAGGCATTGAGTGAGGCGAAGTTAAAATTGGAGAAAATTGTTGATCGAAAAACAAGAGAACTTCAGGACGAGAAGAATACAATTGAGCAGATCAAGGATGTGTTGGAAGATACCAATAAGAACATCATGGATAGTATTAACTATGCTTTGAGAATTCAACGAGCCATTCTTCCGGATAACGATATTATTAAGCGGAATTTCCCGGATTCAACCATTTTCTATCAACCGCGAGATACTGTGAGTGGTGATTTTTATTGGTTAGTGGAGAGAGAGCAATATGTTTATTATGCAATGGTCGATTGTACCGGTCATGGAATCCCGGGAGCGTTCATGTCGTTGATTGGTTCTACTTTATTAAACCAGATTATAAGCGAAAACAAGTTCCAAACTCCAGCCGAGATTTTATTACAGCTTCATAAACTCATCATCAAAACCTTGAAGCAGGATTTGAATCCAAATTCACGTGATGGAATGGATATGATACTTTGTCGATTTGATAAGAACAGCAAACAAGTCATGTTCTCATCAGCTGGTCGACCGTTGTATCATGTTTCTGATGGTGTTTTAGAAACCTATCGCGGATTGTCATTCTCCATTGGTGGTTCATACGATTATTTAGACAAGAACTTCTTGAATCAGGAAATCACAACCAAAGAAGGTGATTTATTGATCATGTTCTCAGATGGTTATTGTGATCAGTTTGGTGAATTGAGTCCAAAGAAATTCTCTACAAAACGCGTTAAAAGGTTGTGTGAAGAAATTGCTGATCTTCCGGCAGACCACAGAAACAAACTCATCGAGAAAACCTTCCTGAGTTGGAAAGGGAATTCAGAGCAAATTGATGACGTGTTGTTTATTACGGTGAAGGTCTGAGTTATTCTTTCGCCTTTGGCGCGTAAGTAACTGGACTACATTGTGCGAATTTCTCTTTTGCTGTCAATGGAAAATGATAATCCTGAATGAACAGATTTAATAGTTCGTTGAATCTGGTAAGTTGCTCTTCGCTCAGTTGAGTTCCTCTGAAGGAGTAAACGAAATAGTCTATACTTCCGTCAGCATCGAAATAGATTCTATTAAATCCAGTGGTTTTTTGGTCCCATACAAAGTTGTTTTTCGAGAGAAAATTTCCAAACGCTTGAAGTAAAGAACTATATGCAGTTGAAACATCTTCAACGCTTTTGAAAACTGCAAGAGTAGAGTCAGCATGAATGGCACTTTTGTAAATACTGTCCAGTTGAGTTGTTCGAATGCCGTATTTCGGAGCATCGTTGTGCTGAAAAGCTCTTTGAGCGGTTAATTGCGTCAATGTGAAAAGACAAAGCGTAAGCAGAATTGATTTCATAGTAAAAAGGTTTCTTCAAATGTGCAGCAAATCCGTTGAAAACCAAATACCGTTCACTAAGTCGGCAATTCCAATGAGTCAATGTTCAGACTTTGACCAGTTATTGGAGATCTCAAATTCTTCAGAAACAGCTTCACCCATAACGATTCGTAATCTGTGATGTTCACCCTCGTAGAGCGGAATTGCCGTAACAACTATTTCTTCCGGATAAAGGAGTAGATTTCCTTTCATCTCAGGAAGTAAAAAGTCTACCGCCGGATTCCAATCCAGTTCCAGCCATTTTTCTCCTTCCAAATATTGAAGTTTCAGATTCAGAACCAGGTCTTTTCCAATCATTAAAGTGTCATCAGCATCAGAACAGTTAAAAAGAATTACGGATGCAGCAGAAAAATATTCCATGGTATCCTGTCCAAAACTGGCGGGTTGTGCTACCCATAAAACATCATCTGGAATCACTTTTATCAGAAGATTTTTGGATGTAATAGGAGTGGTGTCAGCCACTAATTTTCGAGTATGACTTATTTCATTAGCAAACACGTCTTCTGTTCGATAAACCCAGCTCAGATAAGTTGTTTCAATCGAATCCTTATTATCTCCAAGATAGAGCAATGGAAAGTAAGCAATGGTTTTGAATTTTGGAGCAATGTATTTTACGTAGTCGCCTTCATTTTTTACATGTGGTGGTACAAATTTCTCCAATCTCGTTTTGGGTTGAGGTAATCGAGGTTCTTTTGAATAACCGCAATCGGATGTTTCCTTAACTTTTCCTGAAGAGTAACGAATTTGCACCTGTGGATCAAAAGGTCTATTGTTTCTATATTCTCCTGTAATTCTTACTGAACCGTCGCTGTTATATTTTTTCCAAATCCCTTCTTTCCGATCATCGATATAATTTCCTTCTTCCACTTTTGTGCTATCGGCATATCCGGTTTGTGGACGATCAATTCCGTAAATAATCCAATAACCTTGTCTTCTGCCTTTATCGTCTTTTTTGTTCTGACCAAAAGCACTTCCGGTGAAAAAGCACAGTAAAAAGAGTATTTGGAAGATTGGTCTCATTCGGTGATGGTTTTCTCAAATGTAGAAAATAATTGAAAATTGAAAATGGATAATGTAGAAGAACTAAAGATTGATTTAAATCTTCCTAAGATTATTGAAACACACCATCGCCCTCTTTAACATTTTGGAATTTAAAATTTAGAATTAAACTGTCACTTTGTCACATTCTGTCGCTTGGCACAAACCTTGACAGGAAGTTCGCAAATTGAATAAAAAATGAAAACAGGACAAATTCACGTTTCAACGGAAAACATTTTTCCAATCATTAAAAAATTCTTGTACTCTGATCACGAAATCTTCCTTAGAGAATTGGTTTCAAATGCGGTAGATGCTTCTCAGAAAATGAAAGTATTGACTTCTACTGGCGAATTCAAGGGAGAATTGGGTGATCTGAAAGTGGAAGTTATCTTAGATAAAGAAGCAAAAACCCTTACCATTCGGGATAATGGTATTGGTATGACAGCTGAGGAAATTGACAAATACATTAACCAAATTGCGTTTTCGGGAGCTGAAGAGTTCGTAAAACAATACGAAGGTAAAGAAGGTGCAGAAAGCATTATCGGACATTTTGGACTTGGATTTTACTCGGCGTTCATGGTTGCTGAAAAAGTACAGATCCAAACGCTTGCCCGTTACGAAGGTGCTCAGGCAGTTCAGTGGGAGAGCAACGGTTCAGTTGACTTTACAATTACCGACATTGAGAAAGAAAGTCGCGGAACGGATATTATCCTTCACATTACGGAAGATTCTGTTGAGTTTTTGGAAAGAAGCCGTATTCAGGGAATTCTTGATAAATACTGTAAGTTCTTACCAATTCCGGTTTTCTTCGGAAATAAAGCTGAATACATTGATTCGCCTGAAGGTGAAACTGACGAAAACGGAAAAGTAAAACGCGTTTCTATTGATGTTCCGAATCAAGTGAACAATCCTGCACCGGCTTGGACAAAAGCACCAATCGATTTGAAGGACGAAGATTATAAATCGTTCTATCACGAATTGTATCCTTCCAGCTTCGAAGATCCGTTGTTCCATATTCACCTGAATGTTGATTATCCTTTCAACTTAACTGGAATCTTGTACTTCCCGAAGATCAAGGAAAATGTAGAAGTTCAGCGCAACAAGATCAATTTATACTGTAATCAGGTATTCATTACAGATTCTGTAGCTGAGATCGTTCCTGAGTTCTTGACATTGTTACACGGTGTTATTGATTCACCGGATATTCCTTTGAATGTTTCACGTTCTTATTTGCAAAGCGACGGAAATGTGAAGAAGATCTCTTCTCATATCACGAAGAAAGTAGCAGATAAATTGGCTGAAATGTTCAAGAAAGATCGTGCTGATTTTGAAGAAAAATGGGACGATTTGAAAATCTTCGTTGAATACGGAATGCTATCGGATGAGAAATTTGCTGAGAAAGCGAAATCATTTGCTTTGGTGAAGAATTCCGATGGAAAGTATTACACGATCGACGAAATGAAAGAGCAGATTGCTCCTTTGCAGACAGATAAAAACGATAAAGTTATTGCGCTTTACACGCACAGTGTCGACGAGCATTTCTCATTCGTAAAGAACGCGAAAGATAGAGGTTATCAGGTGGTAATTATCGATGGACCTTTAGCTCCGCATTGGATTTCCAAAGTGGAACAAAGCTTTGAAAACCTTTCTTTCTTGCGTGTTGATTCGGATACATTGGATCAGTTGATTCAGAAAGAAGGTGAATTGCCTTCGAAATTGTCTGAAGAACAACAAAATACATTGAAGCCTTTGTTTGAATCAGCAGTAAACGCCGAGAAATTCAAAGTGGAATTCAAGTCGATGAGTGAAACAGAATCGCCAATTATCATTACGCAGCCTGAGTTTATCCGTCGTATGATGGAACAACAGAAAATGGGTGGCGGAGGATTTTTCGGAGCGTTCCCTGAAACGTATCAGTTGATCGTAAACGCGAATCACCAAAAAGTAGAGTCGCTTTTGAATTTATCTGACGAAAGTGAAAAAACGCTTAAAGTGAAACAATTGACAGATTTGGCAATGCTTTCACAAGGCATGTTGAAAGGGGAGGAACTTTCCTCATTCATCTCACGAAGCATCGAATTAATATAGAATAATAATAGAAAGCCCGTCTGGTCACTGAGCGGAGTCGAAGTGCAGGCGGGCCTAATTTTTGAAAGGTGTACGCATTAATATTTGCAGTTTTAGGGTTTGTTTTAACCAAAAGTTTGTTGGGGGCCATTGCTGGTTTCCTTATTGGAGGTGTCGTTCAGCAGTTTCTTGTGAAACCAAATCAAAACGCACAGCAAGGAGCAGGAGGTAATTCAAGAGGTGGTCGTTCTTCGTTCGAAGATATCTTTGAGTATTATCGTCAGCA
>CAMLET010000270.1 GCA_946479125.1 uncultured Flavobacteriales bacterium | reverse complement strand
ATGAAATAAGCCGAAGCGGCATCATTGGGATAATTGATGAAATCGATAGACTGTGTGCCTCCGCCTTCAAAAAAGAGAATAAATTCATAATAGTCATGTCTATGTGGGACTTCTGGCGCGGGAGAATAATTGGTATTGCCCCAAAGCGAGAAATCGTGTTGACCATACAATCCAAGACTATGAATAGGAATTTGTTCCAAAATGTAAGTTTACAGTTTGAGTTGAAGGTAAGACAAATCAGGAAACAGGGAAGGAATTGTAAAAATCTCCACATTATTTCGTCTTGACTTCTTTTTTTATTACTAGTTACCTTTAAGTTACCATGGTAAATTTCTATTCAAACTATGCGTACCTTTACACTTCGATAAGCTCAGTGAAAATATGAAAAAAGTGAAGTATTCCGTTCTCGATTTATCGGTTATCACCCTTGGTGGTGATGCAAAATTGGCAATCGACAGAACCGTTGAGTTAGCTCAGAAAGCAGAAAGATTTGGTTATGAGCGTGTTTGGCTGGCGGAGCATCACAATATGGAATTCATTGCCAGTTCAGCGACTTCTGTGCTAATTGGACATGTGGCTTCAAAAACAGATAAAATCCGCGTTGGTTCGGGAGGAATCATGCTTCCCAATCATTCACCATTAACAGTGGCAGAACATTTTGGTACATTGGAAACGATGTATCCCGGACGAATTGATTTGGGATTAGGTCGAGCTCCCGGTACAGACCAACAAACAGCCATGGCTTTGCGTAGAAACGATATGAGTTCACAGCATCATTTTCCTGCCGATGTGAAAGCGCTTCAAACTTATTTTAGCGAAGAAAATAAAACTTCAGCGGTACGGGCATTTCCCGCTGAAGGATTAAATGTTCCTATCTGGATTCTAGGGTCCAGCACAGACAGTGCTTATTTGGCGGCCGAAATGGGATTGCCGTATGCGTTTGCAGCTCATTTTGCTCCACAACAATTGAAACATGCTTTGGCTATTTACCGACATAACTTTCAACCTTCAAAATACTTAGACAAACCGTATGTGCTGATTTGTATCAACGGAATAGCAGCTGACACAAATGAAGAAGCTGATTTACTTTCCATGAGTTTGTACCATTTGTTCTCAGGAATTCTTACTGGAAAACGAAATCCACTCTCGCCACCAATTCAGGATTTGATCAAGAATTGGCCGGAAGAATTACTACAAGCCGCAAACCAGATGATGGCGTGTACTTTTGTAGGAGATAAATCGAATTTGCTCAATCAGTTTGAGAATTTCTTCAATCAGTTTGAACCAGATGAGGTAATGGTTTCAGGAAATATATTTGATATTGAAAAACGGATTCATTCGTATGAATTGCTGGCGGAAGTTTTTGATGAGTTGAATATGAGAAAGTGAATGGTGTCACAAAATGTGATACCATCTTAAGGTCACATTTTGTGACCTTAAGATTTTTCAACTTTGCTTATTGATATCCAATTTTTGGACGGTCAGTTTCTGTTTTCTGCAGTTGCTCAATTTTTAGTAGATAATCTAACGCTTCAAATATGTCTTGAAATTGCTTGTTGTATGTGGCTTCCAGTTCCTTTATTTTTTGTGCAAGCTCTATATTGTTTAATGAAAATTGCCGGATAGAAGCAAAGACTCTCATAATCTGAATGTTTACCTGAATTGCTGTTTGGCTTTTTAATACGCTGGAGAGCATTGCCACTCCTTGTTCGGAAAAAGCAAATGATAAATATTTTGAATGTGCTCCTTTCTTTTTCTCTAAGGTCACAAATTGTGACCTTAGAGATTGATGCTCCTCTGATGTTAATTCAAACATGAAATCTGTAGGAAACCGCTCAATATTTCTTCTAACAGCTTGTTTCAATACTTTAGTTTCTACTTGATAAAGTGTGGCTAAATCAGAGTCTAGAATTATTTGCATTCCTCGTAATGAATGGATTTTTCCGTGGATAGTTTCTAATGTCATTTTTCAACTTTCTTATTTAATTTAAGAAAAAAGTTGATTTTCACAATGCATTCTGTGCCAAGATTTTAGATCTAATCATCATACCGTGGATCATCCACATACATCAATCGTTTCACCGTTTCTACCTCAATTGTCAGGTGCTCAAATTCGCTCGTAACTTTACCTTTTACTTCAAAAATTCCCGAGCCGTTGTAAGGCGAACGGAAAACTGCATCTTGAAAATGGACGGTGTCGAGTTGTTCGCCATCGCAGTCGAGGAGGGTACCAAAGTGAACGTGATGTCCTTTTGCACTCACCACTTTTTTTACAACCACTTTGTAGCCATAAATGGTAATGTTTTGACCAACAAATAAGTGAAGGTTACTTGCTGTTACAACATTTTGAATTGGTTCTTTCAGCAACTCGAACGGATTGCAAAGTGAAAAGCCTAATAAATGCTGTTGATCAAGTGAAATCTCCACATCTATTTCATTCAATTTTGGAAGTTCGAATGTTTTTTGTTCCTCTACAAAAAGACGTGGGTGCGTTGTTTTTACTTTAGTTTTATTGCTATGTAGGTGAGCCCGCCACAAGAGCTCTTTTTTTGAACCTGAGCCTTGAGTATCAAAACAGCGTAAAGCTCCGATTCTTATAAGCAAGGAAACTTGTTCCAACGATATTTGTGTTCGTTCCATCAAGTCTATCAAACCTGAAAAAGGACCATTTTCATTCCTGTCGCTAATTATTTTTTTGATGCAGGTACTTTCCAATTCACTAACATGCTGCAATCCTAAAATGATGAGTTTATCATAAATAACAGTTTCATTATAACTTTGATTGACACATGGTGCTTCTACCGTTGCGCCCAGTTTTTGTGCTTCCCGAATGTATACTTCTGTTCCGTAAAATCCTCCGAAATTGTTGATGGTTGCTACCATGTATTCTAATGGATAATAGGTTTTTAGATACAAACATTGATAACTTTCAACGGCATACGAGGCTGAGTGTCCTTTTGAGAATGCGTACCCGGCAAAACTTTCCATCTGGAACCAAATTTCCTGAATGTCCTTTTCTTTATATCCGCTTTTTCTACAGTTGATGAAAAATTGGTTCTGTACTCTCAGGAATTCGTCACGACCTTTGAATTTACCTCCCATTCCTCTTCGTAAAATGTCCGCTTCTGCGGCACTAAGGCCCCCATAAAGGCTTCCTACTTTTATGACATCCTCCTGATAAACCATGACTCCATAAGTATCAGGCATAATTTCCAATAGTTTCGGATGGGCTTGCTTTATACGTTCCGGATCCCGATGACGAAGAATGTATTCGCGCATCATTCCTGAAGAGGCAACGCCAGGACGAATAATGGAGCTTGCAGCTACTAATCCAAGATAATTATCGGTTTTCAGTTTGATCATCAACATACGCATAGCTGGTGATTCTACATAAAAACAACCTATGGCTTTTGCCTGACTGAGCAATTGATTGATCTTCGGATCGCGAATGAAAGCTTTTACATCGTGAATATCATGCGCTGGATTGTCTGGTTGGTTATAAGCGATGATATCCAAAGTGTCCTTGATCTTTCCCAATCCACGTTGGGAGAGGATGTCGAATTTATAGAGACCGACATCTTCTGCCTCAATCATGGAGAATTGTGTGGTAGGTAATTTTTTTGAAGTCGGAAAAGTGGCAGAAAACCAGGTAATGGGTTTCTGACTGACAACGATTCCGCCTGCATGTACACTTAAATGGGAAGGAATGCCTGTAATGAGTTTGCTGTACTTAAGAACAAGCTTTTGCATTTGGTCATTGATATCCAACGGACGATCCTTTTTTGCAAGTCCTTCAATATCACTTGCAGGCAAACCAAATACTTTTCCCAGTTCACGTATCGTAGCTTTCATTTGAAAAGTACTATAGGTACAGACAAGTGCTGATTTATCAGGATATTGCTCGAATATATAACGCATAACGTCATCCCTGTCTCGCCACGAAAAATCCATATCAAAGTCGGGAGGATTTTCCCTATACAGGTTGATGAATCTTTCAAAATAAAGGTCCAATTCTAATGGGTCAACATCCGTTATTTCGAGTAAATAGGCAACAATACTGTTTGCGCCGCTTCCTCTTCCAACATAGTAATAGCCTTTCGACCGTGCGTAAGAAACAATATCCCAGGCAACAAGGAAATAGGATAGGTATTTCTTTTTGTGAATCACATCGATTTCACGGGAAATGCGTTCTCGTATGGGAGTTTTGTCTTCTGTGTCCCCATAACGTTTTTCAAGTGCTTTCTCACATAGTTCGGTTACAAGCATGAGATCATCTTCTTCCGAGTTGCTGAAGTGAGTAATGTTCTGGGAATTGTTGCTCTTGTTGAAATTGAAGGAAACGGCGCAAGTTTCGAGTAAATTTTCAGCGCGTTTTATAAGGTCAGGAAAGTCTTCATATAATTTTTCGAAATCGGTTTTATTCAGGTAAAGTGCATCAGCTCTGCTTTGTTCCGATTCTGGGAGTTTAGAAAGTAAAAGATTATTATCTATTGCCCTTAACAAACGATGTGTATTGAAATCTCTTTTATTAAGAAAGGTCATACTTTGCAATGCAACATATTTTTCTGGTTGAATTGTTTTAAGCATTCGAAACCTATTCAGTTGGTAGGCTGCAACACCTATAAATTCATAATTCTCTAGTATTTCAGGTTCTTTTCCCCATGGATAAATGACAATGCAGTTTTCAAATTTCGGAGCAATTGCCGGAAATGGTTTTTCGTTATGATTGTGTTCTGTGAGATGAATATTGATTTCGTTGAATCCCTCATTGTTTTTGGCAATAACCACATATTTACAATCAATTCCATTCCTGAAATCAACGCCAACTATAGCCGTTCGTCCATTTTCCTGATTATAGCGAACAAAGTTCAATACACCTGAAGTATTGTTTATATCCGTAAGTGCAATGTTTTTGAAACCCAGTTCCTTTCCTGTACGGGCAACATCGTCGGGTTTAAGAACTCCATATTTAAGACTGAAGAAGGAATGACAATTGAGCATGATAAACAGGGATTAAACACGACGATTTGCTAACAACATAGGTGCATCACCATTGAATGGATTGAAATGCCCTATGGTTTTTGCCTGAGCTCCCATCGCTCGAAATATAGCCCTGTCACCATAAGTGTCGCGGATTTTATCCATCGCCCCGTATAGTTTTACCATTCGGATTGCATCTTCATCAAACAAACGTAATTGATGATATCC
>CAMLET010000269.1 GCA_946479125.1 uncultured Flavobacteriales bacterium | reverse complement strand
AAAAGGAAAAACATCAGATATTTCGATCAACTCTGATCTTGATTTGGTGGTTCCAAACTTCTATTCCATTCATCCAAAACAAGATTCACTTCAGTTTAGAGCTCCGAAGGCGAAATTCTCTCAAAAAGAGAAAACAATTACCTGTACAAAAACAGAGTTTATTGATGTAGCAGATGCTCGTATTTTCCCTGATAGTATGAAAGTGATCATTCGTAAAAAAGCCGATATGGATCCATTGAAAAATTCAGTGATTGTGGCCAACTACATTACGAAATACCACACGTTTACAAAAGCGGAGACAAAGATTACTGCACGTAGAGCATACAACGCAACCGGGATTTATCCGTATTTCGATTCAGATTCGACCAAGACGCTGATAACCATGGACAAGATTACGGTCGATAGTACTTATCAAACTACTGCGACCGGTTCAATCAAATCTGATGCGAACTTCAAATTGTCATCACAGTTTGATTATTACGGAACGGTAAATGTGAAAGCGGCTAACCCTCGAATTTCATTTAGCGGTGCAACAAGAATTAATCACGATTGTGAGAAATTTGCGAAGAGCTGGATGTCGTTCTCTGCTGAGATTGATCCGAAAAACATTCAGATTCCGGTTACAAGTACTATGAAATCGCTTGATGGTAAAAACCTTTCTGCGGGTATTGTTTGGCACGACTCAAGAGCGAAAGATAGTATTCGTTTGTATCCAACATTCTTGTCGGAATTGGAAGCACCAACAGATCCAATTGCAATGACTGCAACTGGTTTATTGCAGTATGATTTTACAACGAAAGAATACCAGATCTCTACAAAAGAGAAATTTGCAAACCGTGCAGTTGCTGGAAATTTCCTTGCGTTAAATACTCAAACGTGTTCGTTAAATGGCGATGGTGTGATCAACTTAGGAATGGATTATGGTCCAATTACAGTTGATGCAGTTGGTACTATTTCTTACGATCAAACTACCGGAGTTACAGATTTGAACACAACCATGCGATTCAACATTCCAATGGATAAAGGTGTTTGGCAAGGGCTAGGTGATCGAATTGTAGCATATGAAGGTTCTAAACCAATTGATATCGACAATACCACTTTGGATTTAGCAATTGTAAACTGGCAAGACCAAAAAACTGCCGATAAAGTGAAACAAGACTACACCCTTTCTGAAGATAAAAAATTGAAGAAAGTTCCGGATGCGTTCGAGAAATCGATTGTAATCACAGGTGTTCGTTTGAAAACAATTCCTACATCGCAAGATACAAAAGGATTGATGTCGAGTGTAGAAGGAGCAGGGATTGTAAATCTTTATGGACAAGGTGTAATGCGTCAGGTGATTTTCCGTAGTTTGTTCGAACAATTGTATTCCGGACAAGGCGATCATTTTGCGTTCAACATGGATGTTCCGGGTGGTTCTTATTACATGTGCGACTATTCAATGGTCAAGGATGAAGGGAAGTTTGCTATTTACACTTCGGATGCAGAACTTGCAGCAGCAATCAATGCTATCAAAGAAGACAAGCGTAAAGAGAAAAATTTCATGTACGAGATATCAACAAATAGTGTGTTACTAGCAAAACTAAACCGTATCTTTGAATAATGTTAACTGATTTTTTAGCGGCTATACCTGCGTACTTTCTAGGTTCTATCCCAACAGCTGTTTGGGTTGGAAAGGCTTGGTACGGTATGGATGTTAGAGAACACGGCAGCAAAAATGCCGGAGCAACCAACACTTTTCGTGTTCTTGGAAAGAAAGCTGGAAAGGTGGTTTTGGGGATTGATATTTTCAAAGGAATGATTGGTGTTCTATTGCCATTCTTCATTTTGAATTACGATTATCAGGCTCCTGAGTTAACACACGTTCAAATATTAGCAACGTTTTTAGCAGTAATCGGTCACGTATTTCCAATCTTCGCTGGTTTTAGAGGAGGAAAGGGAGTTGCAACTTCTCTGGGCGTGATCATTGGATTACAACCTTTGGCTGCACTCATTTGTTTGATCGTATTTCTACTTGTTTTTATTGTTACAAATTATGTGTCGCTGGGGTCCATTTGTGCCTCAGTGACATTTGCTTTATTACTCTGGCTGGCATTTCCGATTAAAACAATTGCCCTGCCTATATTTGGAACACTACTTGCCGCAATAGTCATTTTTGCGCACCGGAAAAATATTGTACGACTACTACATGGAGAAGAAAGTAAAATGAACCTTTTCAAACGATAAGCGTACAATGCAGTTAACTAGCAGAATTGCAGCTTTTTAAGAAATATATTAACATTCTTGCTTTATTGTTGTGCTTTGTCACAACTACAGGAACCGCTTTGTCTCAAGAGTCGGAGCAAGAATTAAAGGAAACCGCCGATAAATTATTCTTCGAAGAAAAATATACTGAAGCTAAACCTTATGTTGAACGACTTCTAGCTTTACAACCACGATCCTTCGACTATCAATTTAAATACGGAACTTGTTTGCTTTACGACGGTTACAAGAAAAGTGATGCTTTCAAGTATTTGCAATATAGCGTAACCGATCCGAATATCAATGTTGCTGCTTACTATTTCCTTGGAAAAGCCTACCATTTAACGTACAGCTTCAACGAAGCCATCAAGAATTATAACATCTACAAGCAGAAAGCAGGAAACAACATCAATCCAAAATATGAGGTTGACCGCCAGGTTGCGATGTGTCAGAATGGGAAGAAATTGCTTGCCGGACTAACCGAGATTGTGGTTCTGGAGAAAAAGGAATACACTGCAGCTGAGTTTTTCCGGATCTATGATTTGAAAAATATTGGAGGGCAAATTTTGGTGGGGTATGATTTTCAGTCGAAAATAGATAAGAAGAAGAATTATGTTCCACTGATCCATTTTCCGGCAACGTCGAAGGTAATTTACTATGCTTCTTATGGTGAAACCGATAAAGGGAACAAGGACCTCTACTTCTGTGTTCGTGAAGGATCAGGATGGAGCAAGCCAACTTTAGTTCCGGGTTCTGTAAATACGGCTTCAGATGAAGATTTTCCGTACATGCATCCCGATGGAGAACATCTTTATTTCAGTTCCAAAGGACACAATTCAATGGGTGGGTACGATGTTTTCATGGCTACCAAATCAACTTCAGGTTCATTCACAGAAGTTGAAAATGTTGACTTCGCTATTTCATCGGCAGATAACGACATGTTTTATATTGTCGATTCATTGAATCAGCGGGCATGTTTTGCTTCAGCACGGCAAGCCAACAAGGGGAAAATGTTCATTTATACGGTTAAAGTTGATCGTATGAAGATGCAAACTGCTGTTATCAAAGGAGATTTCGCTTCGACTATAAAACCTGAAAACAAAAAGATCAATATTGTTGTTAAGGAGGCGAAAACCAATAAAACGGTTGGAACTTTCAATACAGACAGCAAAGGAAATTATTTGATAACGCTTCCACAGGCTGGAAATTATGTCTACGAAATGAAAGTAGAGGGAAGTGCAATCGTTCATAAATACGATCTGAAAGTTCCGGCCAGCACTGAATTCAAACCTTTAAAACAGCATATCCAGGAAGATTTAGCCGACAGTAAAGAAAAAGTAACGGTTTCCGATCGTTTTGATGAATCATTTGATGACCCAATGGCGGTTCTTGCAGAAGTAATTCAACAGAAAGCAGAATTGAATGTAAACGTTCAGAACTTTACTGAAGAACAGTTAAATCCACCCAATACTTCTGGAATTATTGCCGCTTTAGGGTTGAATGGAAAAACACCACAACAGCAGGCTGAAATTATCAGTGATATTGCCGAAACACAGGAAGATAAGTTCCTGGGAACACAAAAACTGGTTGACGGAGCAAAAGTAAATGCCTTAAAAGCGTTGACGGATACCGAGCAAAAACAAGTAATTGCAAAGCAGTTGGTTGCAAAATCGGCGAATGAAAGTGATGAAGAGAAATACAAGCTGCTAAAAGAAGCACAATCCATTTTAGATCAGGCAAATGCCTCAAAAGATGAGGCTAAAATGCTTTTGAAATTTGCTGATTCCATTGCTCCAACAATTGCGGTTGAAGAAAAGAAATTCAATGAATTGAAAACTCTGAGTGAAGCTGTTAGCGAAGCTGGAGTGAACAATGACGAAGCAAAGATCAAAACTCTTGTTGAGGAAAAAGGGACTTTAATTGCTGAAACAAAGAAAGCAAATGCTTCAAATCCAATTCAACCGGTAATCGACGAAAAGAAGAAGATTGTTGCGCAGGAAAACAAATTGGATGAAGATATGGCTTCGTACAAGGAGTCGGAAAAAAGAATTGAAAAGGACATTGCTGCGCTGAAAACAGAACTTGCGGAGGCAAAAGCGAAAGATAAACCTGCAATTGAAAGCAAAATTGCTTCTAAAGAACAAGAACTGGGATTGGTAAAAGATGAAATTCATTACCAAACCAAGAAAATTGATGAGTTAAAGGCGATTGAAAAGACCTTGGATGCGAAGTTGAAGTTTTTGCAAGACATTAACAACACAACTATTGCTAGCGCGCCGACTTCTGCAGCTGTGAAGCAGAAACTAAACGAAGTAGATACTCAAAATAGCCGTTCGATGAGCGATTATGTTGACTTACAAGTTACGGAATTAGAAAAGAAAACCCAGATCGCTGCTATCAAAGAAAATCCTACAAATACGGAGTTGACGACTGCTATTGATAACGAATGGCGTGACATTCAGAAAGTATTGGACGAAAGACAGAATGAAGAAGCTTCTTTGAATGAAACAGGAAATCTTTCTGAACAGGAGAAAGCACAAATTCGTGTTGAGAACGATAAGAAAGCGTTAAACGAAATAGAAGAGACGCAAAATGCATTGGAGGAATTGTTGACGAAATCTCCTGAAAACACTTCTATAAAAGAGAAAATTGCTTCACTTGAAGCGGAGAAAACAAAAACGAATACACATCTTAAGGAGCAGGAAAAGATTGTTACTTCAGGATTGGGAACGACTGCAACTGTAAATACTCCTGAAAAAGAAGTGGTTGCCATTTATCCAACTTATCAGACAGAGAAAAGTGCGGTGAAGGAAAGTAATCCTTTGGATCAGTTGATTGGTCTGAATAAGGTAGATAAGAAGTTACTGGACAAAACAACGGCTGAATTGACGAAAGTGGAAGGGCAGCTGGCTGATAATCCAGGTAATGATGAATTGAACAGCAGAAAAGACGTTCTCGAAACCTTAAAAAAGCAAACGG
>CAMLET010000268.1 GCA_946479125.1 uncultured Flavobacteriales bacterium | reverse complement strand
TGAAGGAATTACCATACTAGGAAACAAGATCTACCAATTGACATGGCAGAATGGAGAGTGTTTCGTTTACGATCAAAACACTCTTCAACTGCAACAGAAATCGTTTCGTTACAATGGACAAGGCTGGGGACTTTGTAATGATGGGAAACAACTGATCATGAGTGATGGATCGGAAAGAATTTACTTCCGTGATCCAAAAACCTTTGAGATTTTAAGAACGATTGAAGTTTACGACAACGTTGATGCCGTCCCGTATTTGAACGAATTGGAGTACATCGATGGTAAAATTTACGCCAACATCTATCAGTCTACCACGGTTGTGGTTATTGACCCCAATACGGGTAAAGTTTTGGAACAGATTAACTGTATGGATTTGGAAATTCAAGGCAAGAACGGTGGTGATGTGCTGAACGGAATTGCTTACAATCAAGGGAAACTTTACATGACAGGAAAATACTGGACCAAGCTTTTCGAAGTTAAAAAAGTACCTCAATAATGATTTCGCCTTACAACGACGAGTACTTTATGAAACAAGCCTATCTTGAAGCTGTAAAAGCTCGGGATTTAGGCGAAATTCCTGTTGGAGCCGTTGTCGTTGTCAATCAACAGATCATTGCACGTGCTCACAATCTTACAGAACGTTTAACAGACGTTACCGCACACGCAGAAATGCAAGCCATTACCGCAGCATCTGAATATCTCGGTGGAAAATACCTGAAAGGCTGCACGCTTTATGTTACGCTTGAGCCATGCGTAATGTGTGCAGGAGCACTATTCTGGTCGCAAATAGACAAAATTATTTTTGCAGCACGCGATGAAAAACGTGGCGCCGGACGTTTCCAGCAAGAGCTTTATCATCCAAAAACAGTGGTTTCCAAAGGGCCCATGGAACAGGAATGTTCGGAGTTGATGACTTCTTTCTTTGCGACCAAAAGATAAGGACAAATCATTATCCCGTTTGAATTTCTATTTTAGTGCTCAAATCACTGAAAAATATGTCGGATACAATACTCAGAGTAAACGGACTAGAGAAGAAATACAAATCAGTTCATGCGCTTAAAGGAGTTTCTTTTGAAGTAAAGCGCGGAATGGTATTCGGTCTTCTTGGTCCGAATGGAAGTGGAAAAACCACCACTTTAGCTATGCTTCTTGGAATTTTGCATCCCTCGAAAGGCAATTTTGAATGGTTTGAAAACGGAAACGACACTGCAAACAGAAAACGCATTGGTGCACTTCTTGAAACACCCAATTTCTATCCCTACCTCAATGCTTTCGATAATCTGAAAGTAGTTGCTACCATTAAAGAAATGGAAAATCCAAACCAGCGTATTCAGGAAGTTCTTGAACGTGTGGATTTGGTTGAACGTGGTAAAAGACCTTTCCGTTCCTATTCTCTTGGAATGAAGCAACGCCTGGCAGTTGCTGCGGCATTGCTCTCTGATCCAGAAGTTTTAGTGCTTGATGAACCCACAAACGGATTGGATCCGACAGGAATCATCGAAATGCGGGAACTGATAATTGACATTGCAAAAGCTGGTAAGACCATTATTATTGCTTCACATATCCTTGATGAAATTGAAAAGATCTGCACGCACGTCGCCATCTTAAAAGAAGGAAATCTGCTAGCGAATGAACCGTTGGATGGATTCTTGAAACAACGTAACACTTACATTATTGCTGCAGCCGACATGAGCACCGTACGTTCAATTGTAGAATCCAATCTGGATTTCAAGGCCGTTGAAAACAGCGACAATCATTTTGTTATTGAGGCAACTGACGCCTATGACGGAAGCTCAATAAATAAGGCATTTGTAGAAAAAGGAATCTACCTAT
This sequence comes from uncultured Flavobacteriales bacterium, assembly GCA_946479125.1. The sequence goes on along the minus strand of CAMLET010000268.1, from coordinate 3,397 downwards.
CTACATTGCAGCCTTACCAAAAAAGTCTTGAAACCTTATTCCTGGAAACTGTATCATGAGAACAATTATTGGCATCGAATACGCTAAACTTAAAAAGTTTCACGTATTAAAAATACTTTTCGCAGCCTACATCGTCATTGTACCGAGCTGGATGTTCTTTATGAATTGGTTCTTTAACAACAACCCGGGATTAAAGCCTCTATTTACGGATAAAAACCTCTTTGATTTCCCATATATATGGGGATTTACGACATATTGTGCAAGCTTCTTTAACATACTACTTTGTGTAATCATTGTTATCATCACGTGTAATGAAATTCAGCACAAAACAATGCGACAAAACATAATTGATGGTATGTCCAAACAACAAGTAATCCTTGGAAAGTTTGTTGTGGTTGTATTTATGAGCGGACTTGCAACTTTATTTACCTTCATTGCGGGTCTCATTTTTGGTGGAATCTACGGAGAAATCACAGACATGTTAAATGGAATACATTTGGTGGTCCTATACTTTCTACAAACACTCGGGTATTTCTGTTTTGCATTCCTATTTGCCTTAATTGTAAAACGACCAGCGATCGCGATTGTCAGCTTTATATTGTACTTTCCTGTAGAAACAATTATTGGACAGCTCATTACTTTTAAGCTAAAGGTGTTCTATCAGTTTTTTCCTTTGAAGGTATTCGCAGATCTCACTCCAAGACCGTTTCTTCAACAAGTAATATCTTCGGACAAAGACAGTAAAGGACATGAAATATGGGCTATGGATACGCAGAGCATTATTCTCTTTGCTTGTTTCTATATTACTATTTTCTTTTTCCTTACTTATTGGATCCTGAAACGAAGAGATCTGTAAGTTCCCTATGCACGCCTATTGATTGAGTGTTTTTCGTCACCAAAAATTTGGAGTTAACATGCATAACTCCTAAATTGTCAGCGAAATACACTACTTCTATGAAAAAACTATTGCTACTAGTGGGCGCTTTGGCGTCTTTTCAATGCTATTCCCAAGTTACCATTTTCAGCGACAATTTTGAAAGCGGTTCAGCGAGCTGGACATTAAACTCAGGAGGTTCTGGAAACAACCAATGGGTTGTCAATACGGAATATATTGACAATTCAGGATTCGACCTTGTGGCTCCAACACCTGATCAACCAGTTGGAACAACCAATGGACCACAATCAAGCTATCTTCACATTTACAACACGCAAGCATGCGGATTCGGGATTTGTAACGCATCTTTCGATACAGGTTCTTCATCCAACAGAAATGCAATGCAAGCAGCGTCAATCAACACCACAGGATTTACGAATGTTACGCTTGAATTCATTTATCTGTGCGATGGTGCCTCAGGATCTGCTTACGGAGTTGTTGAATACAGTTTGGATAACGGTGGAACCTGGACAGATGCAGACGGTCAATATTCAGGTGTATCCACCTGGACAGCTTCTTCTATCAGTTTACCTGCCTTCAATAATCAGGCATCACTAAAGTTCCGTTTCAGATGGGTAAATGGAGGTTCAGGAAACGATCCTGCTTTTGCAGTAGATGAAGTTTCAATTACCGGAGATCAAGGAAACTTTGTAAATATCTCAACTGGATTAATGGGCTCAAACAGTTTTTGTACAAACAATTCAGCTGCTTTGACAGTTCCTTTTACTGCTACTGGTGTGGTAAATGCCGGAAACCAATACATCGCTCAATTGTCAAACAATGTTGGAAGTTTTGCCGCACCAACAGCTATCGGTTCTTTAACATCAACGTCAACAGGATCTTTAAGCATCAACGCAACTATTCCTTCAGGATTAGCAACTGGAACAGGTTATTTGGTTCGCGTGGTTGCTACTGATCCATCAAGTACAGGAACAAACTCCTCAACAACTTTAACCATTAATACTGCTCCATCAGCAAGTGTTATCAGTTTGCCATCCAATCCAACAATTTGTGAAGGTGAATCAATTACCCTACAAGGAAACGGCGGAGCAACGTATTCGTGGTCGCCAAGTGGTTCAGTTGACAATCCGAACTTACAAACCGTAAGCGCTACACCTGCTGTAACAACTGTTTACACAGTAACTGTTACGGGACAAAACGGATGTGCTTCAACAGCTTCAATCACTGTAAACGTGGATGACTGCGCATCGATCAATGAACAAACAGTGGCAACTTTTGAAGTTTATCCAAACCCAGCAAAAGAAACCTTGTTTATCACTAATAAAGGATTGGTTAACATTTCCAATGTAGAGATTATTGATTTGGCAGGACGAACAATCAGATCGTTCAATTCACTTCCGGAGAGTATTTCTGTTCAGGAATTACCTCAGGGAAGCTTTATTCTTAAAATTCAGCACCAGAATGGGGTTTCTACAGTTCCATTTGTAAAGAATTAGTATACACAACCAATAACAATGAAGGAGCTCGTTCGGAATCCCGGACGGGCTTTTTTGTATTCTCCCGCGAAGTACGCAAAGAACGCTGAAGTAACTAAGATTAAAGATCCGCAACTATATTTTAGAGATAGAGCGCTAGTAAAAGACTGAATATTCAGTCAAAACCGATTAATATTCGTCAGAACCCAGTAAATTTTCGACAAAAAGCCGTAACTATTCAAAAATAATGTGTTTATTGTGTACTACTTAAAACCCGTTATGAAAGAATTGATCCTCACCCTCAGCATGTTGTTCGCAACAGTTTCTGCATTTTCTCAAAACAATGCATATTACCGTTTTGCCATTGGTGCCCGCGCAGGTTCTTCAAAATATACCTGCGGAGTCACAGCAAAAACCTTTCTTGGAGAACGAAGTGCCGCTGAAGTAGTGGTTGCTCCATACAAAAATGGATTGTCAGCTGCAGCCTTTTATGAGTATCACGTTCCGCTTTTTGGGAAAAAAGAATTTCAACTTTATTTTGGTGGTGGTGCACACTACACCAAAAACGAGGAATATCAGAATTGGACTACTTTAAGAACGGGAACAATCAGCTACTTGCAAGTTCACCGCAGCGCAGGATTTGATGCAATTGTCGGTATTGAATACAAGTTTTTGGCATTGCCATTGGCTGTGAGTATGGATTTCCGTCCTTTGGTTGATTTCTCCAAAAACAGCACCTATTCTTTTGGTTTTGATCAGGGATTAGGAATCAAATTGGCGTTTTAGAAGCAGAATCAGGTTTCTAACTATCTTTGCACAATGAATGTAAATTCAACCATTTGTGCATTGTCAACAGCACCCGGAATGGGAGCCATTGCTTTGGTTCGTATGTCGGGGAAAGACGCCATTTCAATTTTATCGAAAGTTGCAGGAAAATCCTTCGAAAACGCTGAAAGTCACAGTGTACATTTTTTGCGATTAAAACGCCAAGACCTTTCTATTCTTGACGAAGTAGTGTTAACCATCT
>CAMLET010000267.1 GCA_946479125.1 uncultured Flavobacteriales bacterium | reverse complement strand
ATAATGCTGCTACTAATACTAACTTTTTCATGATCTTCTATTTCTTAGGTACGTAATACAAAATAATCTTGTTGTTCGCCGTGAAGTATTTCTTAGCTACACGTTGAATGTCTTCTTTGGACACTTTTTGATAGATCTCCAATTGTTTGTTGATCAACTCTGTGTTACCAAAATACATGCGGTTTTGAGCTAAATTTTCAGCGATTCCTTCAACTGATGAGTTAGAAGAAACAATTCTGTTTTCAAATTGATTTCTCACTTTTTGGAATTCTTCGTCTGAGATCAATTCGTTTTGGATTGCTTCAATTTCAGCATTCAGTGATTTTTCCAAATCTGCCAACGAAGTTTCTCCTGATGCAATAGCAGCAACAATTCCTAATCCCGGATCTTCCATATTGAAAGCAAAAGAAAACGCAGCCATAGCTTGTTGTTTCTTCTCAACAATATTTTTGTTCATTCTTGATGAATTACTTCCGGAAAGAATTTCATTCATCATTTCAATTGCAGCGAAGTCAGGATCTGTTTCTTTTGGAAACTTGTAACCAAAGAATACCGCAGGAAGCTGAATGTTATCGTAAATAGTATCACGTGTAACACCTTTCAATGGTTCAAAAGCAGAGTTCGGACGAGGAATTCTGTTTGTCATCGCGCTGTACTTTTTCAATACTTCTTTCGCTTTTCCGTCTTTTGGATTGTTAAAGTTCTTTGCGTCAAAACTTGATTTAGCAACACCGTATTTTGTATTGAAATCAGCATCGCTCAGGTTTTCAAAATCACGGAAAAGATTAATCGCTTCTCCTGAAGGAATAGATGCAAAGTATTTATCGATCCATTTTTTTGTTTGCTCAATGTTTAAATCACCTGCAATTGACAATACTGCGTTAGAAGGAACATAGAACGTTCTGTAGAAATTAACATAATCAATTTCCTGAGCAGCATCTAAATCTTCCATACTTCCAATTGGAACCCAGTTGTACGGGTGAGTTGTATACGCACGTTTGAACATTTCAGCCATGAATGAACCATAAGGTTGGTTGTCCATACGCTGACGTTTTTCTTCTTTAACAACTTCTCGTTGCGTTTCAACACCAGTTTGATCAACCTTTGCGTGCAATAAACGCTCACTTTCTAACCATAAACCAAGTTCTAGCTGATTTGAAGGCAAGACTTCGTAGTAATACGTTCTGTCTTGTGAAGTGTTTGCATTTAAAGCACCACCGTTTTTCTCAACCAGTGTAGAATATTCACCACGTGGAATATTAGTAGATCCTTCGAACAAAAGGTGCTCAAAAAAGTGAGCAAATCCTGTTCTGTTAGTAGTTTCGTTTTTTGAACCAACGTGGTACATAACAGAAACGGCAACAATTGGGGTAGCGTGCTCTTCGTGTAGGATTACATGCAGTCCGTTTGGCAAATCATACTCTACGTATTTTACCGGTGTTGGAGCTTGTGCAAATATTCCCGTTACACTAAAAACTGACGCAATAAGAAGCGTTTTTTTCATGTTTTATGTTTTCGAAAAATTTTCCCGAAAATAACAACAAAATCGGTTGAAAGGTTGTCAAAACCTGCTAAAAGGGACACGAGATCTAACAATAAAAAGAGGCTTGGGTTCAGAAAGGCAATAATAACCTTGTTCTTCGCTCGTTTGAAAAGTGTGTGAGTTGTGATTTTTTAAGATTTTTAACATTCACAATGAAATACTTAAGATTGTGTTAAGGACTATTTTTTAGCACAGTTTTTGACTAACTTCGGCAAAACAACACGAAAACTATGCGTATTCTTCTCTTAACGCTCTTACTTTTTCCCTCTTTTTCCTTTTCACAGGCACTTTTTGGTTACACTGATTTTAATCAGTACTTCAAATCATTTGTAAATGGAAATTATGGTCAAATCGAACATCAGGAAGTAAGCGATGTTGGAATGGGGGATGAGTTTATCGTTTACAAGAATTCACAGAAGGATTTTAAGGTGTTCAACGGAACATCCACTAAATTGATCACCAATCAATTCGTTAATTACAAACATTCAGATCACTTGATTGCCTGGAAACTGGCTTCATTGCTTTACTATTACGAAGACGGAAAACCTCATAGTTTAACCAATTGGGGCGGTGAATTTGCGGTCTCAGATTCATTGGTTGTTTTTCAGGATACACGCTTTTATACTTTAAATGTGGTTTACAAAGGACAAGTGATTCAATTGATGCAGCAAACTGCGGATATGTACATGCCCGAAATAATTGGAGAGAACATTCTTGTTTTTAGAGATAATGGAAACGTTTACCGCGTTTTTTACAGAGGAGAAATTTTTGAGTTAGGCGTTTGGAATGGAAATCAACCCTTCCAATTTTTCGCAGGAACAGATATGTTAGCGTTCAATGATCCACAATCAAGAACATTTGCAGTATTTGAAAACGGTGCGTTTATGGACGTTGAAGATATGCATGCGAAGAAAGTGAAGGTTGGTAGAGGTTTTATGATCTACGAAGACAACATGGGCAACCTGAAACGCTACAGCAAGGGAAATGTAGAAAATGTTTCTTCATACTTCAACGAATGGGATGCGTACGACGATGTGTTTGTTTGGAACGAATCCAACTCGATGTATACCATGGTTGGAAAAGAAAAGGTCAAAGTTGCATCGTACGAAGTGAAAGAATGGAAGTTGAAAAACGATGTAATTGCGATTCGCAATCAAATGGGTGGCGTTTCCGTTTTTCATGACAGTAAGCTTACAGAAATCACCAATATTCCTGAAACTGATTTTGACTTGAACGCTCATTCTGTGATGGTTCATTTAATGAATAAATCAGTAATTTGTTATTATAACGGAAGAGTTTACCGCGACTAATGGAAGCAAAGTATTTTCCGCCACTCAATTTACCTCAAGCCAAACTTCGCATTTCAAAAATGGAGAATGGTTATCAGGTGTGGTGTGAAATCCGTAAAAAACAACTCCTGCTTACACCTGAAGAATGGGTACGTCAGCATGTACTACATTTCCTGATCTTCGAACAAAAAATCGCTGTTGCAAAAATTGCTTCTGAACGTTTGGTTGTGATCAATGGTCAAAATCGTCGCTGCGACATTATGGTTGTAGATGAATTTGGTCAACCCTTGCTAATCGTGGAATGCAAAGCAAGTGATGTTAAAGTTGATGAAAAGACCTTTTTACAAACCAGTAATTACATTCGCCAAACCAAAGCGCGTTATTTCTGGATGACAAATGGAATACATCATTCATTGGTTGATTGCCAGAATCCGGAAGTTTTACTAGAGGAATTCCCAGCTTTTTAAACACATAGAAACATAGTTTGTCACATAGTAAACATAGATATAGTAAAACTATGTGCCTATTTTTTCTCTATGTGAACTATGTGTTTTTTAATTCACCTCGAGTTTGAACTCACTAGTCGTATGGAACGTCAAATCAGGATAATCCTTCTCAGCCATTTGCAATAAGAACTGTGTTTCGGCCATGAAAACCAGATTGTCGTCTTTATCCTTTGCTAAATAATTTGCTTTAGCGCGTTTGAAATCGTTTAGTTGTTCCTGGTTGTCAGTGGTAATCCAACAAGCTTTGTAAAGGTTTCTTGGTACAAAACGACATTTCGCACCATACTCGTGATCTAAACGGTATGAAATTACTTCGAACTGAAGTTGACCTACTGTTCCAACAATCTTTCTGTTTCCCGGCTGTTGAATGAATAACTGAGCAACTCCTTCGTCCATCAACTGCGTAATTCCTTTTTCCAATTGTTTTGATTTCAATGGATCAAGATTTTCCAATTCCTGGAACAATTCTGGAGAGAAACTCGGAATTCCTTTGAACATGAAGTTTTCACCTTCACTCAACGTATCACCAATTTTGAAGTTTCCTGTATCGTATAAACCAATTACATCACCAGGAAATGCTTCGTCAATTACACTTTTGTCCTGCGCCATAAACGACGTTGGATTTGCGAATTTGAATTTCTTGTCCAGGCGAACGTGATTGTAGAATGTATTTCTTTCGAATTTTCCTGAAACAACGCGTAAGAAGGCAATTCTATCACGGTGTTTAGGATCAAGGTTTGCGTGAATTTTGAAAACGAAGCCGGAGAACTTTTTGTCATCTGGTTCAACACGTTTTGTATCGGCATCTCTTCCTCTTGGTGAAGGAGAAATACGAACGAATGTATCAAGTAATTCTTTTACTCCAAAGTTGTTTACTGCAGATCCGAAGAATACGGGAGCTACATCACCCGAAAGGTAATTTTCTCTGTCGAAAGCATCATAAACGCCTTCAATAGTTTCCAATTCCTCGCGCAATTCTGCAGCCGGATTTTCACCAACCAACTCATCTAATTCTGGCGAGTTAATATCTGAAAGTGAAACGATATCTGTAGAGATTTTCGTCTTGTTTGCTGCAAAAAGGTTGATGTTTTTGTCGTAAATATTGTAAACACCTTTGAAACGATCTCCCATTCCAATAGGCCAAGCCAACGGACGAACTTTAATATCCAAAGACGATTCCAATTCATCCAACAATTCGAATGGGTCTTTACCGTCACGGTCCATTTTATTGATGAAAATGATCACCGGCGTTTTGCGCATACGGCAAACTTCCATCAAACGCTTGGTTTGTTCCTCGACACCATTTGCACAGTCAACAACCAAAATAACGCTGTCAACCGCAGTTAAAGTTCGGTAAGTATCTTCAGCAAAATCCTTGTGACCAGGGGTATCGAGCAGGTTGATCAGGGTCCCTTTGTATTCGAAGGTCATCACCGAGGTAGCTACAGAAATTCCACGCTGCCGTTCGATCTCCATAAAATCACTCGTCGCAAATTTTTTTATCTTATTACTCTTCACAGCTCCCGCCGTTTGAATAGCACCGCCAAACAAAAGCAATTTCTCCGTCAACGTTGTTTTTCCCGCATCCGGGTGAGAGATGATGGCAAATGTCCTTCTTCTTTGTATTTCGTCCTGGTACTTCATGCCCCTATCCAATATTAATTTTTCTTTTTGGGGTGCAAAGTTAAGTATTAGTAACCGCCGAACGAAGTTTAAACCTTACTCAATTGGAAAATTTAAGTTTTTGTGGCCGGCTTCCGTAACACTGATTTAGCTTTCGTTGCGACGCTCCGTTCAGCGTTAGTGATCCTATCGGGCAAATGTGGTCGCCACTCATAACCCATAACCCATAACTGGCAGCCACAGGCAAAGGAAGAAGAGTTGTGTGATCCCCGCTATATC
>CAMLET010000266.1 GCA_946479125.1 uncultured Flavobacteriales bacterium | reverse complement strand
CTTTGATTCTTGCTTCTTGTGGCTCCAACAATTCCGTTCACAATGAGAAGAATCAGAAGATAGCAAAAGACAGTATTCCCTGTTCAGAATCTACTTCTTCGACAAACAGTGGGAACAAAGGAATAGAAGAAACTTCTCAAGAAAAGGAAAACGTTGAGACAGCAATTCCACCAAATAATGATACGATTTTCATTGTACGAGAATTGACGAAAGACATGTATCACGCCATTTACATTGAAAAGAAGAAAAACACACAGCGATTTAAGTGGTTGACCAATTTTAAGTTCGACAAAAGCGATAATGAGGGTTATCTTTCTTCAAAAGCCTATTTTAAAGAACAATATCCTAAGTCTTATACGAATCATAAAACCTTCGGATTACCTCTAAACTGGGTTCCATTGCATCAATACGAAAATCAATTTTATACTTACGCTCCTTCCGATTGGGGAAATACTGGTCAGCGTATAATAAACCAACAGGAATTCATTCAACTTTATATGGATGGTCCAAATTCCAACCCTATTGAATCATCGCAAAAAATAACGCCTCAACAAATAGAATTCCAGCTGTTTGGCATCGACAAGCTGACAGTTTATCTCTTCGATGCAAAACGTAAAATCTACATTTTTGAAATCGATGAGGGCTCAGATGGGAAAGACTATGGTTTCTACACTCCAGCAGCAAATGCAGGTAAATTTGATATGATCGTGAATTACTGTGAAACGCAAAAACAAATGGAATATCGTTTTGAAGAGGTTAATTTTGAAGCATTGACCAATAAAATAAGGTAAAAAACTACATTTGCATTAAACTTAAAACTATGCATTTCCACCTTCGAGCGCTTCCCATGCTTATCATAATTCTTTTTTTAGTAAGCTATAATGGCTTCTCTCAAAGCGTACGTATTGGAGTTATCGGGCGCTGTTTTAGTATCATCCCACCTTCGGGTTTTGATAATGTGGATTGTATTGGTTTGATTTCCAATCATACAGGTGGTAGAATAGAGTTCGATTATAACGTTTATGGTTACAGGGTAAACCTAAAAGATTATTCTCAAAAATACCTGACCAGTGCAGGAGTTACCGTTAATCAAATCGATACGTTAAGAGTAAATGGAAAAGAAGCTTCTTTAATCACAGGTACTCAACATATTGCTGCAACAGTATATAGCGACGAAGAGATCAATGATATTCAATACCTGATCATAAAATACAAAGGTAAACAGACAATTGTCTTAACCGGCGTTTCATTGGCTTCAAATCCAGCTATGAAAGACTCCATTTTTAAATCAATGCTTACATATGAGTATGATCGAAAAAAATACAACCCCCAAGAAGTGAAATTCAGTGTTGATTTTGCGAAATATGAGTTTATTAGATTAAATAATAGTAGCTATGTTGGATTAGTAAAACGCAGCAGTGAACAATTGCATTTCTCAATTTTGTTCGATAAGACTGTGGCTGATTCTGCGCATAGGGAATTTGACGTACAGTCGATTGAACTCTATGAAGAAAGAGGACAAAAAGTGATGAGTCATGCTCCAGTAACAATTGACGGTATGAAAGGCTATGAAGTAGTTACTGAATTTAACCATCCGGACACTAAAAAACGTCAATGCCAATATTGTGTATACTTGTATAGCGATGACGGGTTTTATTCCCTGATTGGTGTAACAGGTATTGGATTTGATCAATCCATCGAAATTTTTAGACATCTAGCTGCAACATTCAAACGTGTGAAGTGATAAGTTAAATTGATTTTATGCTCATCCCACCATACATATTCATCCCTCTCTTCGTCTGCGCCTGGATTCTCATCAGCTTCTGCCTATCCAGAATGGGTTGGATACACATTGTTCGAAAATACCGAAGTGTATCTCACAACACAGGAAAAAAACTGGGTTTTGTCATGTCCAACATAAACGGAATTCCATACAAGAATGTTCAATGCATTTTTTACACGGAGAAAAATCTTTACATCAGTAATTTCGTTTTGTTTAGAACCTTTCATCCTCCCGTATTAATTCCAATTGAAAACTTTGAACTAATTATTGAAAAAGGCTCCGTAGGAAGAAAAAAGTATACAATTCTATCAGAAGACCCAATTCACATGGAATTTCGTTTAGATAGATCACAAGGAGAAGAATTTGAGCATTTCCTCATCTCACAAAACTTGATCCACCAGATTAAAGACCACACCAATCTTTAGAATTCAAATTTTTGGAATTCACGATTCTAACACGCTCTTCTTTTCATTATCTTTCTCCAAAATATTCCTATGAAAACTTTCTACGGTCTTGCCCTATCGGCTTGTTTACTGCTTATCGTCTCTTGCTCTGGAGAAGAAACGCAAAACGCAACTTTCGAAGAACACAAAGAACATTTTGTTTCTGAATTGTGGAAGATGTATCCCGGTTGGGCGAGTGGATTAGGAAAACATGATGGAGATTCTATTTTAACCATTCCGAATGCCGAACAGCGCAAGAAAGAACTGAAGTTTATTGGTGAACAATTAGAAATCCTTCACGCTTATAACAAAGCTGAACTTTCGGAAAGCGACCAGATCGATTATCAATTGATGGAAAACTATTTGGAAGGTTCCAAATGGGAAATAGAAACATTCAAATCATGGGAATGGAATCCTGCGAATTATAATGTTTGCGGAAGTTTTGCTGAATTGCTAGCCAATGAACAACTTCCTTTGGAAACACGTTTGAAGAACATTTCTAAAAAACTGGAAAAAGTACCTGCATTTTACGATGCGGCCATTGCAAACATCAAAAACCCGACTGTAGAACATACACAATTAGCTATCAATCAAAATAATGGTGGTTCAAGCGTTTTTTCTACCGATTTACCTGAACAAATTGAAAAAAGTAAGCTGAATACTAAAGAGAAAAAGGAATTGCTCAAAAAAGCAAAAACTGCCGAAGAAGCCGTTCTTCATTATGCACATTATCTTGCCAAGAAGCCAAATCCGAATCCACGTAGTTTCCGTTTGGGAAGTAAGTTGTACAGCGAAAAATTTGAATTCGACATTCAGTCCGACAAAAACCCGAAAGAAGTTTATAATTCGGCCTTGAATCATAAGAAAATGCTTCAAGCGAATATGGTGAAAATTGCGGATAAGCTTTGGGCAAAATATATGGGCGAGAAACTTCCACCATATGACGATTACACAATGGTGAAAATGATCATCGATAAAATTTCGGAACAACATACGACGCCAGAGAATTTCCAGCAGGAAATCCAAAATCAAATTCCGGAATTAACCGCCTTCGTTAAAAAGAAAGATCTGCTTTACCTCGATCCAAAAAAACCGTTGGTTGTGCGCAAGGAACCTGATTACATGGCTGGTGTTGCTGGTGCTTCCATTTCTGCTCCTGGTCCCTACGACAAAAATGGGAAAACCTATTACAACGTAGGAAGTATGAGTGGCTGGAGTGCCGAACAATCTGAAAGTTATTTGCGTGAATACAACGACTACGTACTACAAATCCTGAATATTCATGAGGCCATTCCAGGACATTACGCACAATTGGTTTATAGCAATCAATCACCAAGTATTATTAAATCTATCCTTGGAAATGGTGCTATGATTGAAGGTTGGGCTGTTTATACAGAATTAATGATGTTGGAAAATGGTTACGGTAAAGATTCTCCTGAAATGTGGCTGATGTACTACAAATGGAATTTACGAACAACTTGCAACACCATTTTGGATTATTCCATCCATAACCTAAATATGACGGAAGAACAAGCAATGAATCTGTTAGTTCGTGAGGCTTACCAACAACAAGCCGAAGCTGACGGAAAATGGAAACGGGCAACGTTAACACAAGTTCAACTGTGCAGTTATTACACTGGTTTCTCCGAAATTGTTGATCTACGTAAGGAACTAATGAAAAAACAAAGCAAGAAATTCAACTTGAAAAAATTCCACGAAGATTTCTTGAGTTACGGAAGCGCACCAGTTCGTGATGTTCGAAAAATGATGCTTAAAAAGTAGAATGACAACAACACAACAACTGGGAAAACATCTTCGTGATGTGCATTTTGGTGGAAACTGGACATGGTCGAATTTAAAAGATCAATTAACCGATGTTTCACTTGAAATAGCAATGACGAAGGTGCAATCCTTAAATACAATTGCTGCGCTTACGTTTCATATCAATTACTATGTAATAGCCATAACTCACGTTCTTGAAGGAAGTGAGATCAATGCCCACGATAAATACAGTTATGATCATCCCCATTTTGAAACGGAAGAAGAATGGAAGAATTTCTGTCAACAATGTCTGAATGATGCTGAAAAACTGGCGACTCTGATTGAGCTTCTCCCCGATTCTATTCTAAATGAAGTTTTTGTAGAAGATAAATATGGAAGCTATCACCGAAATTTTCTGGGATTGATTGAACATTCGCATTATCACTTGGGACAAATTGCAATCATCAAAAAACTGATATAAAAGTAGAATGTCGAGCTAATTAACTCGACATTCTGTTTTTAAACGCTATTAGTAACTCGGATTACAACAATCGTTTATCTATTGTTTTACAATTCTTCCAACTGCGCCGTGTGAAGAGATCACATGATAAATTCCTGGGGAGAACTCAGTAATTGGAATGGATACGGTACTACTCTCAGGTTGAATTGTCAGAAGAATCTTCCCATACAAATCGACCACTTTCAATTCATCAGAAGAAAAATTATCCATAATCACGTAAACCGTTTCTGACGCCGGAACCGGGTAAATGGAGTAAGTTGTAACATTCCATTTTTGAACGGATAAACCTTCAACATCAATTTCATTCGAAGTCAATTCACAACCTAAATCTGTCGTCAGAACAACCGTGTACGTTCCATTTCCGTATTGCGACGCATCGATACTTTGATTCGTTTCGGCATTCAACAAATTGCCATCCAAATACCATTGTAAATTTCCAATCGTTGTGGTTGAAAGTGTATTTCCATTCTCAACTATTACTGGAGCAACAGCCGCAACATAATTGCAAGTATTTGTGGTAACAATTCTAGAGTCATTAAAGAAAGCTGAATAATCGGTCCAGGCATCACAATCTCCAAACAGATAAAATCGAAGCAGCGGATCCAATCCGTCAAACAGAATATCGTGTTGCTCCGCTCTGGTAATGGAAATATTTCCACCAGATGCACCTTCACCAAAATCACACGCTGTATTGGAAATCGAGAAGTAGCAATGTGCTCAAACGGTTACAGCAAA
>CAMLET010000265.1 GCA_946479125.1 uncultured Flavobacteriales bacterium | reverse complement strand
CCGGTTCCAGATTCACATGTAAGCGTAATACAACTGTTTACACGAGAACGAATCAAATTTCCTGGCTGAGGACCAAATCCAAGTGTAAAGTTCATTCCAACACTATTCAAGTGACAATAGCTCATAATTGTTCCACCGTTTGAAGGAATTGGACCATTACAACCCTCGCTGTAACCTGCAGCAGGACCACAACCGTCAATTGCTCCACCCGACCAGCTACATGCATGCGTGTGAGGCGAACCCAGGTTGTGACCAATTTCGTGAGCCGTAACATTTACCGCCCAACTGTATGAAGGAACCGTAGCTACCGTTCCTCCAACTGCACCACAGAATCCGTGTTTGTAATACTCATTACTTCCACAAAGTTGGTCGAGCCATGCAACACCACCGCCACCGGTATTCGAAAACAGTGTAGCGATATTGGCACCAAAGTTTGAACGATTGGAAGAGAAGGTATTCAAATCATCGTTGTAAGTATCTGCAGTTGTCCAGATGTACAATTGATTCAACTTCGATCCAATTTGCTCGTTTTCATAAAGCAATTTGAAGTTATTGAAGATGTTTGTCATGTGATTTGTCACTGCTTGTGTGCTTCCTTTCGATGTGTACAAGTTGTAGCGCGTTTCCCAGAAATATGTCACACACTTGTACGTTGCTTTCTCCAACACTTCTAAATCTGGTTTTTGAGAAGAAAGTCGCTCAACCGCTTCATGGTATTGCGTTAAACCTTCCGACCCACAAGAATACACGGGAGCATTCTTCAGATCATCGTCAGAATAAACTACGTGAATTCCGCTTTGATTCTCTGGAACACGAATGAAACCAGCTTCAATTGTAGCATCTTCAGTTGAATTTCTGTTCACTAAAACGAAGAATTCGTCTTTAAAGAAACTTACACCTACAACTGCATCTTCCCCACGAATTGTACCCTGATAGTACAAACCAAAGCTGACACCTTTCTCCATTCCCGGAGTACTCGTTTCCAATTTAAACTCATCGGTAAACAAATTCACCTGAATTAAATCCAAGGTCAGAATTTGATCTTCATAAGGCAACTGAACAGACAGAACTTCTGGTCGTGTTGTCAACAAATTGGAAATAGAAGATGTGTTTGAGTAATTGACAAACCCGGCTTTTTTCAGCGCCAGATCTGTTGTTGTTTGGATCTCGGTTGCGATTGACTTTGAACGCGCATCCGAAAAATCGAATGAGTAAACTTCATCAATTCCAGCAAACGCTTTATTAATCCGCTGTTGATTGGTTCGTTCAAAAGATTTCGCTTCTGTGTAGATTCCTTTAGGCACAGACACCTTTTTAAATTCTTGAGCGTATGAGCTCAAGCAGCTTCCCAGGCACACCAAGGTCGCCACTGAAAATTTCAGTGTTTTCATAAATAGCTTTCTTTTTATTGTTGGTAGGGCAATATTATGATTAATTGTTTTATTTCAAACAATCAGCACTGTTAAATTTTGATTTTTAACAGTTTATATTTAAAAATCACGAATTCAACCTAAAATATTCGTTCGCTGAAAACCAAGTGAACAAAGGAATGGAATTAACTAAGTGTTAAAAAACAAACTCCAGTGCTTTGGAAGTTCAATTTCCAGAAAAATGGATTTATAGAGATATGGGTGATCAAATTTCAATGAATTTGCATGCAAAAAGAGTTCAGAAATCATCAATTCCTGTTCGAAATAATGATTGTGATGTCGGTTCCCATGTTTCGGATCATTAATAATAGGATGGGCAATCTTGTTCGCATGAATTCGAAGCTGATGATAGCGTCCTGTTTTCGGTTTAAACTCTACTAAACTATAGCGTTGCTTTTCATAGGGAGGAATGACAAAATCTCGCTCAAACTTTTCTAAACATCGGTATTCTGTGATTGCTTCTTTATAATTTCCGCGTTCGTTCTTCACTGGAGAATCAATGATTCCGGAATCCTCAAGATGCCCTCGTAAAAGGGCCAAATATGTTTTCTGAATGGCTTCACTTTCAAATAAGTCCTGAAAAGTAGAAACGTACTCTTTGCTTTTGGAAAAGAGAATTAGACCTGAAGTTTTTCTATCTAAGCGATGCACTGGAAT
The DNA here is from genome assembly GCA_946479125.1 of uncultured Flavobacteriales bacterium. Next base: position 3,174 of record CAMLET010000265.1, on the reverse strand, counting down.
TGGTGATTCATATCCTTCCAACTTCAGTAATTCCACCAAAGAATCTTCTTCGATATTTCTTGCAAAATGCGAATGATGAACTAATAAATTAGAAGGCTTGTTTACCACAAAACAGTAATTATCTTCGTATACAATTTGAAGCTTCAACATTCACTTTTACTAGTGAAACAAAATTACAACTATTGTCTACTGTACTACAACAATGAAAAAAATTACGCTGCTCTTATTTATTCTATTGCGCGTCACTGGTTTTTCGCAAGATTCACTTGCAGGACTCCAAAACGATATCATGCTTCATCCTGCTGATGGCTTCACGGGTTATACATTAAAGAAAAACGAATTCATCTACAACCAATCGCCATTTACTTTACCACTTCCAAGTTGGGCCTGGTGGGGAATTACGGATAAGATCACAATGGAAATAGATCTTCTTCCGTTAGTTGGAGGTTTTTTTCAGGAACCACATTTACCAGTTCCCAGTTTCAATTTTAGGTTCAAACTAAACGAGGCAAGAAACAACCAACCTCAACTTGCCTTTGAAACGATGTTTCAATATTTGTGGCAAACGCAAAATCAAAGTGATCTGGAACATCTGTTCGTTGAACGACAAGGAGGATTGAGCTTTTTCAATAGATTGAATGCAAGTTGGAAACTTGGGAGAAAGACATACTTACACTCTTCCGCAGGAGTCACGTACACTCAGAATTTATTGGTTCACAACAATGATTCTGTGAATTACGTTGGTAAATTCTTCAAACATACTTTTAATCCTGATCTATCACTAAGCGTAGACTACAGATGGCGACCATGGATTTCAACCCATTTAACAACAAGCTACGGAACCACATTTGTTTATTTAGATAACATTCCCAAAAAGTATCAGGTTTCATATGGCTTTAGAGTTGCGCCATTTTACAAATCGCGTTTTGGAATTTTGAGAACTTTTAGAACGGAATTGATTGGATTATACATTTATATGCCTGATTCAAAATCGGCGATCAAACAGGAACTTCCGATTTTTCCTTATTTCTACTGGCAGTGGACACTTAAAGACAAAAGACTTAGGACAAAAGACTAAAGACTACTTTCTGCAATAGAGGGCTCAACGACCTTTTATTTTTTTGACTTTTATCTTTTGACTTTTGACTTCCGTGTATTGTCTATCTTTGTGAAAAATTCGAAGCATGGAAATCAAGGAAGCAAAATTCGTTATCAGTAATACAGACATTAGTTTATGTCCAACTGACGGTTTACCGGAATACGCTTTTATTGGAAGATCAAACGTTGGAAAATCATCGTTGATCAATATGCTTACGGATAAAAAAGACTTGGCAAAAACATCTGGTCGACCCGGAAAAACGCAGCTAATCAATCATTTCATCATTAATAAAGAATGGTATTTGGTTGATTTACCCGGATACGGTTATGCGAAAGCATCAAAAACCAGCAGAAACATGTGGGAACGTTTTATCGCGGACTATCTGACACAGCGTGAGATGCTAATCAACATTTTCGTTTTACTGGATTCCAGATTAGAGCCTCAAAAAATCGATTTGGAATTCATGGGCTGGTGCGCCGAAGAAGGACTTCCGTTCTCAATGGTTTTCACGAAGGTTGATAAACTTTCAGGTTCTGCTCTGCAACGAAATTTAGCAGCATACAAAAAGGAAATGTTGACTATGTGGGATGAACTTCCTCCAATTTTCACCACATCGGCAGAAACGAAATTCGGCAAAGAAAATTTGTTGAATTACATTGGAGAAATTAATGAAAGCTTAGGAGGCGAAGAATAGAAATAATTGAAAATTCTAAATTGAGAATTGATAAGAATAATAGGTGTTAGAAATTTAAATTATCTTATTATTGTTGATCAAAAAGACTAACACGCTTTGCGCTTTAACATTTTACATTCTCAACTTTCAATTAAAGTTGGCGTCCTTTGACCGTATTTGAGATTGTGTCTTCCAGTGTTCTGAACCCGAAATCAGGAAAGATCTTCAATAGTTTATCAGACGAATAAAGTGTGGTTTTCTGTGAGCTTCTTGCTGATTCCTTCGTTAATGCAGAAGGTTTACCAGTGAAATAAGCTTTCAGCGAAGAAAATATCCAGGCCAGTTCAGTAAGTGTTGGTCCAGCCAATTTATAAGGCGCTTTAACATTCAGCTCCGAACTAATCTTATCGAACAATTCCTTGAACTTCAGATTCTGTCCGGTAACCAGAAAACGTTCCGAGTGAATCTCATTTTCAACAAGTAGGGAAATTACATCTGCTACATCTCTAACATCCACAAAAGCATTTCCACCAGCTGTGTAATACTTTAATCCGTTATTCAGGGTTTTGAAAATGGTCAACGATGTTTCATCCCAAGAACCCGGTCCGAACATGACACTTGGATTAACAATCACCGCATTCAATCCCTCCTCAATTCCACGCCAAACTTCCTTTTCCGCGCTAAACTTTGTGTATGAATATGTGCTTGCTACTTCGTTCGCATTCCAGTGATTGGTCTCACGCTTTAATCCATCGGGCAGTTGTCCGTCGCTTCCAATTGCAGCAGTTGAGGAAACATGAATGAGCTTTTTGATTCCGGATTCCAACGCAACATTAACAACGTTTGCCGTTCCTTCACGATTGACTTTCCAAAGTTTATGGAAATCACGTCTTCTAAAGGATACAACTGCAGCACAATGAATGACAGTTTCTACACCTTTCATTGCTTCCGACAAATCTTCCGTATTCAGGATATTCCCTGGAATCCACTCTATTCTATCGAAATATTCCTGAAAGTTATCCGGATAATAATGTGACAATACGCGTTGAACAATTGTCATTCGATCTTCACCTCTATACAGCACGCGAACGTCATTATTCCGAATCAATTGATTCATAATTACATGCGAACCTAAAAGTCCTGTTCCACCTGTTACGAGTACCACGAAATAAAATTACGTATGATTTCAAAAATGACCTACAGGAATGACCATTTTAATGCATTAAAGTTTTTGTATGAATATTTCACAAATATGAATGAACAAAGTTAACCTAAGGATAAACATAAAATTTTCACACAAACCCCATTCCTTTGTATATTTACCACATGAAAACTTCTGCATTTGGTTTTTTCACGCTGTTAATCATTACCTGCTCTTGTCAATCAGAGTATGAACGTCAAT
>CAMLET010000264.1 GCA_946479125.1 uncultured Flavobacteriales bacterium | reverse complement strand
CCAGAATTTCCTGTTATTAATATTCTGGGAACTTTGTAATTTTATTGAATGGATTTTGAAAAGAAGTATCCCCTAAGTCAGTTGAAAGGCGAATTTGTACGTGTACAGTGGACACGAGGCTACAAACAAGTTGATGTTTACTATAAAGACGCTCTCATAGCAGAAGTTTCCGGAGCCGGAGAACTGATGAGAGGAGTTACCATTCTTACCGAACAGCTTGGGGAATTGAAGCTGAAGCTTTCACAAAGTCCGGTTATGTTGGATGTGATAGTTGACGGTTTACACAGCCCTGCAAATGTTTCTCACCCTGTTAAGGAGCTGAAAAAGACAGCTACTTACTTTTGGATTATTTCGGCTTTCGCAATTATTGCAGGAGCGTTCGAAATCGCTATTTTCCGCGACCAACTGGCCTTCTTACCATATGTTTTAACGATTAATTTAGTGGTTTTTATTACCTATGCTGCAAGTGGTTTCTTGGTGAGAAAAGGAATTCCATTTGGCTTTTATCTGGGGTTTGGAATGTTCAGTTTCGTAACCTTCATTTTCCTTCTTCTATTGATCGATGGATTTATCTGGGGATTATTCTTTTATATATTCCAGGCCATTCGCCTTGGTGGTGTGGTTGCTTTGGCAACGAATATGAAAACCGCTATTCAGGCTTCTAAACATCGAAAATATAAAGAAGCAACTTCCGATGAGCTTCTGGATTCAAAACTCTGATTAGAGATTCACTTCAAACACTTGAAGTAATCGAAAGGCTCCAAACAAGTGTTACATTGATAATGTGCTTTGCAGGAAGTGCTTCCAAATTGAGAAATCATTCGGGTATCTGAAGAGTTGCAATGCGGACAAGGAATAATCGGAGCTTCGGCAAATAGTACGCTTTTGTCAACTTCATTTTCAGGTGGAGCAATTCCATACATTTTCAGCTTCTGTCTTCCATTTTCTGAAAGCCAATCTGTTGTCCAGGCAGGATGTAAAACAGTTTCAATCTCAACCTCGAGTCCTTCAAATTGTTGCAATTGAGTGCGGATATCCTCTTCAATTGTTTTCATTGCCGGACAACCTTAATATGTTGGAGTAATTTTGATTAGAACTTTGGGGAAATTCAATTCAACAGAACGAATGACTCCTAAATCCAATACGGAGAGAACCGGAACTTCCGGATCCATTACAGTTTCCAGCTCTTTCCAGATTTCTTCTGAAGTTACCATTTCATTCCGGGGTATGCGCGCTGCATGTACTGCATTTCTGCAAGTATATATCCTAAATGTTCAGTATGCATTCCATTTCTTCCCTTAAAATGAACCGGTTTTGGTTCAGGAACAGTAAGAGTTGCTTCTGCAAAAACGGTTTGGATTCTATTCATCCAGGCGTCTTTCAACGAATTCAGATCAACAGCAATTCCTTCAGCAATCAAAGCAGAATCAATATCGTCCATAAAGAACAGTTCATCTGTATATTTCCAAAGTGCAGTAACTGCTTTGTTGATTCGCGTGTTTGACTCTTCAGTTCCATCACCCATTCGAATCATCCACTCAGCGCTGTGCTTGTAATGATATTTTGTTTCCTTCAACGATTTCTCAGCAATTGCAGCTAATTGTTCGTCTTTAGAGCTTTTCAATGCTTCAAAAAACTCAACTCTGAACGCATCAAAGAAGAAGCTTCTTGCAATGGTTTGAGCAAAATCACCATTTGGCTGCTCTACTAGAAGCAAGTTCACATATTGTCTGTCGAAACGTAAAAACGCTAAATCATCAGCGCTTTCCAATTTTGGTAGAAGATCCGGATCCGTTTTTAAAGTTGCAGCATGTTCAAACAAAGAAGTTGCCTGACCAATTAGATCAAGTGCAATATTTGTAATTGCAATATCTTCTTCTAATATCGGACCGTGACCACAAATTTCAGATAAACGTTGACCCAAAATCAAACTGTCGTCAGCAATTCTAAGCGTATATGTAAAGATGTTGTTTTTCATTTTTAAAGACTTAAGACGATAGACCCAAGACAAAAGATAAGAGAAAGCAAAGCTTTTGATACAAACAAGCGTTAGCGCGGTTTAATCACAAAGTCTATAATCTTTTGTCTCCAGTCTTTAGTCCGTTTTACATATGTGAAATTCCGTCAGGAACGTCGTAAAATGTTGGGTGACGATAAACCTTGCTTTGTGCTGGTTCAAAAAGTGAATCAGAATCTGCAGGATCAGAAGCAAATACGTTAGCCGATTCAATTACCCAAATGGAAACTCCTTCGGCTCTGCGTGTATATACATCACGTGCATTGTCAACTGCCATTTGTGCATCTGATGCACGTAAACTTCCAACATGTTTATGACTTAAACCTTGTTTACTTCTAATAAATACCTCCCAAAGAGGCCAATTTGATGATGACATATTTATGATGCTTTTTTAGCTGATCGTTCTTTCATTTTTTCGGCGTGAGCTACCGCAGCTTCGCGAACCCACATTCCATTTTCTTTCGCTTCACGGCGAGCTGCAACACGTTCCTCGTTACAAGGTCCGTTTCCTTTTACCACTTCCCAGAACTCATTCCAGTCAATTGGTCCAGATTCGTAGTGTCCCGTTTCTTCATTGAACTTGATATCCTTGTCCGGAACTTCCAATCCAATTAATTCAATTTGAGGAACCGTTACATCCACAAACATTTGACGCAATTCGTCGTTCGTGTGACGCTTGATTCTCCAATCCATACTTTGTTTTGTATGCTTCGATTCTGCGTCGTTTGGACCAAACATCATTTGTGCCGGCCACCAAAAACGATTCAATGCATCTTGTGCCATTGCTTTTTGCTCAGGAGTTCCTGAAGCCAATGTCATCATGATTTCAAACCCTTGACGTTGGTGGAACGATTCTTCCTTACAAACGCGAACCATTGCGCGAGCGTAAGGTCCGTAAGAACATCTGCAAAGTGGAACCTGATTCATAATTGCAGCACCATCAACCAACCAACCAATTGCGCCCATATCGGCCCAAGAAAGTGTTGGGTAATTGAAGATTGAAGAATATTTCGCCTTTCCGGAATGCAAATCGTCAATGGATGCTTCGCGATCAGCTCCTAAAGTTTCCATGGCACTGTATAAATACAAGCCGTGACCAGCTTCGTCCTGAACTTTCGCTAGCAAAACTGCTTTACGACGTAAGTTTGGAGCACGAGTAATCCAGTTTCCTTCAGGTAACATTCCTACAATCTCGCTATGAGCGTGTTGTGAAATCTGACGAATCAGTGTTTTTCTATACTCTTCTGGCATCCAATCCTTCGGTTCAATACGAATTTCGTTATCGATTTTAGCCTGAAAAGCTGCCTGTAATTCCGCAAAGTCTTTTGTCTCCATCAATGCTGATTTTATGTGTTGTCGCCATTTGTTTCGACACAACTTAACAAAGATACGATTTTCCCAAAATCTAGGAAACACTTGAGATAGCATGAAATAGAAAAAAGGATCCGCGGCAGCGAATCCTTTCTCATTGGTTGGTGACAAACAAGTTTGCCAGGGTATTGGATGGAAAGCTTTGTCCGCCTTGGGCGGATTAATGTGTCTTTATATATTCTTCTAAGTCTGTGTAGCTCGAGCTGTATGTGAACGTGCTTTTAAGAAGAAAATAATTTGCTTTGTCCCGACATGTTGAATATGCTGATTTTGCAAATTCAAGTCTACTAGAATCGTATGTAAATTTCTTAGCTATTTGGCTAATTTGTTGTGCTGATAAGTTGCTCAATGCACAGTATTTTTTTGCTTCTTCCAATTTTCCACTGTCAAATGTCTGAGAATCAAGGAAGGTTAAAAATTGTTGGAATCCAGCCTCGGCTTGTGGATCATTTACATTGATTATTCCACCACCATGAGTTGGATTTCCGTAACCTCCGCCAGTATTGTTTACAACAGTTCCTACAATTTGCGTGTTGTACCAGTTGCTTACATTGATTGGTAAATTTTGAATAATCGACATTGTTCCGTACATATCCAATTCAGCAACCGTTCTCATGTTATTTGTCAGTTGAACATAATTATTGAAGAGAATAGAACCTGTATTAAGATCTGTAATTGAAACCTGAGTTGAGCCAGAATTCAAATCGAAAAAACGATAAGTAAGCATTGAGTTCGATTGTGTTTGTCCACTAACACTCACTTGAAAATTACCTGAACGATTGATTTTCAAGAACAATTCTGATGCGAAAAATTGAAAATAAACTCCTAAAAAGGCAATTAATAAGGCGTAACGTGTTTTCATGACTTCTAATTTTCGAACAGTCAATACAAAAGCGTGCCACAAATACTTTCAAAAATCATTTTCACAATTCGTTAACAGCTTTATTTTTTATTATCAGCTCTTTTTCAGTAGAATATGAAATTTCAACGACTCAAGATGAAAATCATTTACTTAACTTCGTCATGACAAAATATTCCTGATGCGCACTACAACTGCTTTTTTATACGTTTTCGTTTTTATTTCATCAACATTCTCTTTTGGACAAACCCAGGCACAACTGGATTCTATGGAACGATTGATCCCGAAGAAGTCAGGAAAGGAAAAAGTGCAGCTCTTAAATGATTTGACATTCTATTATTTTCAAACAGATACTGACAAAGCCATCAAATTTGGTGAACAATCATTGGTTCTGGTAAAAACTATGGGGGATAAGCAGATGTTGGCGAATACTTACAATGATCTGTCGATGCCTTATATGACTAAGGGAAATTATAAAAGGGCAATTGATCTGAATTTGAAGTCATTGGAAATCCGTAAAACCATCAAAGATTCGGTTGGGATAATGTCTTCATACGGAAAGCTTGGAACATGTTATTTTGAGTTGACCAATTATACAAAGGCAATGTATTTCAACAACAGAGCAATTGCTTATGCTAAAGCTTTGAACGATGAATTGATGCTCTTGAAGATCTATCAAAACAGTGCAAACATTTTGGAGTTGAGTGGTTCAATTGATCAGGCTTTAGCCATTCATAAGGATATTCAGGTGCTTGCTAAAAAGCTGGAAGCCACTGATGTACTGTTTGTCAGTTTAGGAAATATGGGCTCTTGCTACCGAAAACAGAAACGGTACGACGAAGCGAGAAAGGCCTATTTCGCAGCTAAAAAGCTAATTGATAAAACAACTGAACCCGAAAAAATAGCTATGGTTTATCAAGGTTTAGGAGTGGTGGAACGTGAAGTTGGAAATAATCAAAAAGGATTGGATTATTATCTCAAGGCATATGATATTTATGAGAAGATTGGTTCGAAATT
>CAMLET010000263.1 GCA_946479125.1 uncultured Flavobacteriales bacterium | reverse complement strand
TTCGACAGATGAAAACGGAAAATTCAGTTTTCCAACCACCCAAAGTTACCCGCTAACACTAGTGATCAGTTCCAAAGAGTACGATGAAGTGGAACTAATCGTTCAAAACGAAACCAAAGATCTGAAATTGTATTTGTCACCAAAGGTGAACGACATTGATGAAGTGGTGGTAACTGCTCGTCGACGTGATGAAAAAGCCCAGGATATTCCCATTCCAATTGCTGTTCTTAGCGGAGCAAAAGTCGCAGAATCGGGTTCGTTCAATGTAAATCGTGTGAAGGAATTGGTCCCATCTGTTCAATTGTATTCGTCTAATCCAAGGAACACAACACTGAATATTCGCGGATTGGGTTCAACTTATGGTTTGACAAATGATGGTGTTGATCCAGGTGTTGGTTTTTACGTTGACGGAGTTTATTATTCAAGAGCTGCTGCAACTACTTTAGACTTTATTGACATCGACCAAATTGAAGTGTTGCGCGGTCCACAGAGCACGCTTTTCGGGAAAAACACAACAGCTGGTTCTTTCAATATTACTTCTAAAAAGCCATTTTTCAAGCCAGGTGCACTTTTCGAATTGAGTTATGGTAATTATGGCTTTGTTCAGGCAAAAGTTTCTGTTACCGGACCAATTAATAAGAAGCTGGCGACTCGAATTTCATTTTCAGGAACGCAGCGAGATGGTACGATTTATAACGTTTCAACCGGACGCTACACCAACGATTTGAACAACCAGGGAGCGAAAATTCAGTTTTTGTATAAGCCGGCGAAGAATATTGATGTTCTTATTTCCGGAGATTATTCTCGTCAACGTCCGGATGGATATGCACAGGTGATTGCTGGTGTTGTGCAAACAAAACGAGCTGGTTATCGTCAATTCGATTCTATCATTGCGGATTTGAATTACCAATTGCCATCCAAAAATCCATTCGATCGTAAGATAGACCACAATACAACATGGAAATCAAATCAGGATTTTGGTGGAGCTTCAATTAATGCTGATTTCAAAATTGGAAAAGGAAAACTGACAAGTACAACAGCCTGGAGAGCATGGAATTGGGATCCGTCAAACGATAGGGATTTTACAGGCTTGCCAGTGCTAACCTTGTCTCAGGCTCCGTCAAAACATCAACAGTACTCACAAGAGATTCGTTATTCTGGTGAGTTTTTGAATCGTTTTACAGGAGTTGTCGGAGCATTTTTTCTAGGTCAGGAATTAAAAACGGCGCCTTATCACACGGAGGAATCAGGTGCGGCTCAGTGGCGTTTTTCGCAGAGTACAACCAGTTCAGATTGGGCAACTCCAGGATTGTTTGAAGGATATGGAATAAAAACATATTCGAAATTAAATACGGCAAGTGCGGCTTTGTTCGGACAATTGGATTACAAAATTATTCCGCAATTACATTTCCTTGTTGGAGCTCGCTACAATTTGGATGAGAAGAAAGTGGATTATAATCGTGTGACTTACGGTGGATTGGAAACAACTGATCCAGATCTGATTAAGTTGAAAAAACTGGTTTATACTGATCAGGCTTTCAATGCAACTGTGCAAAATCGTAATGTTTCAGGTCAATTGACACTGAATTATAAACCAATCGACAAATTGAATGCGTATGCAACATACTCAACTAACTATAAACCAGTAGGAGTTAATTTGGGTGGATTGCCAACTGCAAGTGGTCGTGTGATGACTGAATTGGCGGTCATTCGTCCGGAATATGTTCAGCACGCAGAAATAGGAGTGAAGACAACCTTGAAGCCTGGATTATTATTGAACATCACGGCGTTCAATACGGATATCAAGGATTATCAAACACAAGTTCAAACTGCAGAATTGGGAGTAAATCGTGGTTATCTGGCGAATGCAGAGAAAGTTCGTGTTCGTGGAATTGAGTTTGATGGAACTTACCGTGTGAACGAATACTTGTCATTGTACTCAAATGCAACTTACACCGAAGGAATCTACGTAAGCTTTACAAATGCTCCAGTTCCGTTGGAAGAAACAGGGGGGACAAGTGCTTATAAAGATGTTTCCGGAACAAGTTTACCTGGAATTTCAAAATGGATTTTCTCGGGTGGAGCAGAGGTGTCACACCAAGGAAAACTATTGAATAGTGAAGGACGATTCTTCTTTGCTTTCGATACATATTACAGATCTGAGTTCTCTTCAAGTGCTTCTGAATCGAAATATTTGAATGTAGAAGGTTACTCTATTTCTAATGCTCGACTTGGTTTTAGAACAGTAAGCGGAATTTCAGTTTACGCCTGGGGAAGAAATATCCTGAACAAGAATTATTTTGAGCAATTGCTTCCTGCTGCGGGTAGTGCCGGACAATACGCTGCGGTTTTGGGTGATCCAGCGACAATAGGTTTAACTCTAAAATATACCTATTGATGGCTGCCCAACAGAAAAGACACCATACACAGCAATTTTATTTATGGTTGACCTTATTTTTGTGTACCACTATGGTTGGTCATATTTCTGCTCAGGACGAAAAGAAATTTGAATGGAGCATGGAAGGACAGATTGCTGTAACAACCAATGGTAAAGCCGTATTTACAAATTTCGGTGGACCGGGATTGCGCTTTAATTTCAAGCACTTTTCAATTGGATACAACATGATGCCATCCTTAAGGTTTGAAACGACTTCGGGGCATTCTTTTGTGACGCCAATGCTCGGAACCGGACCGCAAATCTATCTTTTTAAGAAAAAGTTAGTGATCAGTGCTCCTGCCTATTACAGTGCAATTACGCAGGAATGGACATATTCTGTTGGTTTAGGGTACGTTCTTACAAATCGTAGATAATTCATCTCCTATTAAATTAATAGTATATTTGTCGCATGATACCAAAGAAAAGTAAGTATGCAATTCAGGCGTTAAAGTGTTTGGCGAAGGTATATCGCGACAAACAACACTTGTCTATTGCTACAATTGCGGCAGAAGAAAATATTCCAAGAAAGTTTCTGGAAGCGATTTTATTGCAGTTACGAAACGAAGGAATTGTAGGAAGTAAAATGGGTGCAAACGGCGGTTATTACTTGCTTAAACATCCAGATGAGATTGTTTTGAGTACGATTATTCGGTGTACTGGCGGACCACTTGCATTGCTGCCTTGTGTGAGTTTGAATTACTATGAACCTTGCATTGAATGTCCGCATGAAGATCTATGTGGTTTGCATGAAGTAATGCTCGAAGTTCGTGAAGCAAGCATCCATATTTTGTCGAAGACAAGTTTGGCAGATTTAATTTTACGAGAAAAAAAGCTATACCGTAAAAAGGAGAATCGCAAGGTGTAGCTTGCTTTTTGTTGATTTAATTCCTAGTTAATAGATGGGAGAATAGGAAATTAAATTGACAAAAGCTTGCAGGATGAAGATTTGGAAACTTACTTTGCAACGTCAATCAGGACAAACAAGATTAATAAAAACAAAAACCATGAAACAACAATTCTTTCATAACATGTGTATGTGTTGTATGATGCCCGTGAGGGTATAGGAGAATTGTATATCAACCATTGAGTTACGGCCCTTCTCCTTGTTTTGAGAAGGGCTTTTTTATTACATAAACTTTCGAAAAAAATGAAAAACGTATATATAAATGAATTAGGTCCAAAGGTTTCCGCAGCAGTTTATGGATTCTTTCGATGGACAGAAGAAGACTTCAAAGATCATGAGAAATTCAACTCAGTAGTACAATTTGCACTTGATCTGGGTATCGATACTTTCGATTTGAGCCCGGCCTACGCAAATGGATTGGTGGAATCAAGCTTCGGAAAATTCATTAAAGACAACCAAATCAATAGGAGTAAGTTAGTGATCTCAACAAAAGTTGGAGTTCGACCATTTACCAACGAAAAAGATGGATCATATATCGACCTAAGTCCGAAATGGATCAATGAAAGTGTTGAGGCATCGCTTAAACGATTACAAATAGACAAAATCGATATTCTAATCCTTGAAGGATTCGATTACCTCTATTCTTTCGAAGAAACAGCTTCAGCTTTATTGAAATTACAGAGAAGTGGAAGAATAGGTTACGTTGGAGTTTCTAATTTCAATGTTTTCCAACAGCGATTATTATCATCTTACCTTTCACAGCCGATCATTACCAATCACATCGAATTGAATTTGTTGGAAACAGATGCTTTACGTGATGGACGTTTAGATTTTATCAAAGAGCAACATAGTCGAGTACTTGCTTTTGCGCCTTTGGCAGATGGACGAATTCTACTTGGTGAAGACGATAAAGCGAAACGTGTTCGTGCTGTTCTTGAAGAAATTGCTAAGAAATACGATGCAAATGTGGAGCAAACGGCTGTTGCCTGGGTGCACAAATTGGGTGCTTTGCCAATAATTGGTAGTAAGGAAACGCGACGAATTCAGAACGCTTCAACTGCATACGACATCAAGTTGTCGAAAGAAGACTGGTATTTACTTTATAACGAAACTATCAAGTAATGAAGAGTTATAGAGATCCTTATGAACTCGTTCTACAAGAACGAAAGATTATCGTTGAAAAAGATGTTCTTGAACTGGGACAAAAAATTGCTGAGTTCAAAGATGGACTGATTCCAGACGATAAATTCAGAGCACTTCGTCTGGCTAGAGGAGTTTACGGTCAGCGTCAGCAAGGTGTTCAAATGATTCGAATCAAACTTCCGTATGGAAGAGTGACTGCTAATCAATTGCGAAGAATTGCTTCGGTGAGTGACGAATATTCAACTGGACGGTTACATATTACTACCCGACAAGATATTCAGATCCATTATGTTTCACTCGACAGAACGCCTCAGTTATGGGAAGATTTGGAGCGAGACGATATTACGCTGCGTGAAGCCTGTGGTAATACGGTGAGAAATGTCACTGCGAGTGATATTGCCGGAATTGATCCCGACGAATTGTTTGATGTAACACCTTATGCTGATTTGGTTTACCGTTACTTTTTGAGGAAACCATTTTCCCAGGAACTTGGTCGAAAGATCAAGATTGCATTTAGTTCTTCAGACAAAGATGATGCGCTGACTTTCATTCATGATTTTGGATTTATTCCAAGAATCGAAATTCGCAACAACATTGAAGTGAAAGGGTTTAAAGTGCTGGTTGGTGGTGGATTAGGTGCTCAACCTTTTTTAGCCAAAGTTGCCTTCGGATTTTTGGAAGAGGAAAGATTAATTCCGTTTGTTGAAGCTGCAATTCGTGTGTTTGATCGTCACGGAGAGCGCAATTCCCGTAACAAAGCACGCTTAAAGTTCCTGATTAATAT
>CAMLET010000262.1 GCA_946479125.1 uncultured Flavobacteriales bacterium | reverse complement strand
GATGGGTAATCTGTTTATTCCAATTGCTAAAGTGGCGCAATGACTAAGTTTCGTGCTACCATATTAGGAAGTGGAACCTCGCAAGGCGTGCCGGTAATTGCGTGCAGTTGTCATGTCTGTACTTCAGCAGATCCGAAGGACAATCGTTTGCGTTGCTCTGTGCTTCTGGAAACTGAAGACGGAAATTATGTAATTGATTCCGGACCAGATTTCCGTCAACAAATGCTTCGTCATAAAGTGCAATCGTTGCGTGGTGTTTTATTTACACATGAACACAAAGATCACGTTGCAGGATTGGATGACGTTCGCGCTTTCAATTTCAAGGAAAATCGCGATATGGACGTGTACTGTACAAAGGATGTTGAGTTTGCCCTGCGACGCGAGTTTCATTACGCTTTCCAGGAAAATCCTTACCCAGGTATTCCACGTTTCAGATTGATCAATTTTCACAATAATGCCATAACACTTGGACCCAAAACTACTATTCTTCCGGTCAAAGTTTGGCACTATAAAATGGAAGTTTTTGGATTTCGACTAGGGAAGTTTGCATACGTTACTGATGCAAAAACAGTTGAACCAGAAGAAATTGAAAAATTGAAAGGAGTAGATGTTCTGATCGTTAATGCACTGCGTAAAGAACCGCATATTTCACATTTCAATTTAGAAGAAGCTCTTGAGTTTATTGGAAGAGTAAATCCTAAAAAAGCTTATTTGACCCATATCTCACATATGTTCGGAACGCACGAAGAAATTGAGGCAGAATTGCCAGAGAATGTTCTTGTGGCGTACGACGGACTGACATTCAATTTTGAAGAATAATTCCGAAGTAGATCACATATTTCAATCGGAATAATACATAACACTATGAAGAAACTACAACTATTACTACTTACTGCATTCATTTCTTTCTTTGGAAATGCTCAGGATCTATTAACCGTTCAGGGAAACGGAGAATTGATCGCAGATTTCAATTCCACTTACGAAAAACCGAATGTAAAAGGACTTTATTTGAAAAAGCACCTTACACTCGTTTCTGTAATTGAAGGCACTGATGTGGTGAAATGTCAGGTCAGAATTGGCGGAATGGTGAATCTAATCGGTGTTTGGGAATTGAATGATTTGAATGATGTTCTGGTAAAAGTTTACGAAGTTCAAATCGAGGAAGGAAAAACAGACGTTCTTTTAGTAAGTTTCGCCGATAACAAAGCTATTCAGATGAACTTATTCCGATTAAACGGTGAAGAATTGATCGATCTGGGATACAATTACTTCGAGCAGAAGAATGCTGGAGAACCTATTTCAATTTCCATTGAAAAAGATGCAGTGAAAGTATCCTACGACAAAGGAACTGAAAATCCACGCTTTGGAATTGTAAACGGAGCGTTTATGGAACTTCAATAATTTCAGAGGAAAGCGAAAGGCGAAAAGAAGAATAAAATAGAAAGGGTAATAGTAAATAGAATTGCAATTCACTGTTTACTATTCACTGTTCTCTATTCTCTATTTTCTCTTAAATTTGTAGCACTAAAAATTCAGATATGTCAAAATTATTAGAAGGAAAACGCGGTATTATTACCGGAGCTTTAGATGAGAACTCAATTGCATGGAAAGTTGCAGAAAAGGCTCATGAGCACGGAGCAACGTTTGTTCTTACAAATGCACCTATTGCAATGCGTATGGGTGAAATTAATGCCTTGGCAGAGAAAACAAACTCGAAAATTATTCCTGCTGACGCAACTAGTATTGAAGATTTGACAAAATTGTTTACTGAATCTCAAGAAGTTCTTGGTGGTAAAATTGATTTCGTTCTACACTCAATAGGTATGTCGGTTAACATTCGTAAGAATGTTCCTTATGCTGAATCTAACTACGATTATTTTGCAAAAGGAGTTGATGTTTCGGCTATGTCGTTACACAAAATGCTTTCTGTTGCTAAGAAATTGGATGCGATCAACGAGTGGGGAAGTGTTGTTGCTCTTTCTTACGCTGCGGCGCAAAGAACTTACCCGTTCTACACAGATATGGCTGACATTAAAGCAATGTTGGAGTCAATCGCTCGTAGTTTTGGTTACCATTACGGAGTTGAGAAAAAAGTACGCGTGAATACGGTTTCTCAGTCTCCTACAAAAACAACTGCGGGAAGTGGAATTAAAGGTTTTGGTGATTTCTACGATTACGCTGATGCTGTTTCTCCACTAGGAAATGCTAGCGCTGAAGATTGTGCAAATTACTGTATCTCTTTGTTCTCTGACTTAACAAGAATGGTAACAATGCAGAACTTATTCCACGACGGTGGTTACTCTTCAACAGGAGTTTCTAACGCAATCATGGAAAAATTCGGAATTTAATATTTCGGACTTAAATATATTTAAAAAGAAGGGTTGTCGAGCGTAGTCGAGACACCCTTCTTTTTTTTTTGAATAAACGTAGGGGTAAACATTTTTTCAGTTGTCTTATTCATAACCAATGACAATTTGTTTTATGAATAAGTTAAAGTCAATCCCACTTGCTGCAATACTACGTACTGCTATTTTCACGTTCTCAAAAAAAGCAAACGCTATGAAAACCCTGCTTACAGCTTTTGCAATTCTTGTTTGTTCAGGAATTCAAGCCCAAACGTTCAGTTATAGGAACAAAAACCAAGGTGGAACCATTTCCGTTGGAATGCGAAGCACCGTGAGTTCTTTCAACGGTGGTCACAGTCATGCTGATGGAGATGATGAGCATGCTGATTCCGATCCATTTGCTTTGGGGTTGGGCGGACAATTTCGCGTTCAGGCTTCTGATCGTGTGAATACAGAATGGTTTTTCGATTATCTGCCAAGTTCAACCGATCAGGTTCGTAGAAACGATTACCACATTGGCTGGAGCGTAATGTTCTATGTTTTGGAGAATCCGAATCCGAAAATCCGGCCATATGTACTAGCCGGACATTGTTTTGATTACACGTATCGACAAGAATTGAATAACAATTCAAATAGCATTAATCGATGGAGTAGTGCAGTTCAGGCTGGAATAGGAACTCATATTCGCTTAAATGACCGTTTGGATTTGAGTTTGATGTCACAGTACATGTTGCACCTTGGAACCCACGTAGAAACCGTTTATGGGCATTCTGGAGTTACTTTCGAAAAGACTTCTGGTGGAAGTTTGGAAGGACATTTATTGACAACAGTTAGTTTGAACTTTAAAATTGCTGACTTATGGTGAGAATAGTTGCAACAATCATGTGTTTGGCTGTTTTTTCGGTTAGCGCTCAGGAAGTGGAAATTGGAGAACGACAAGGTTTACTTGAAGTTTCAGGAAGTATTTATCCAACGTTTTCAATGAATAGAAAGTCGACAATGAATTTTGTTGGCGGACATTTAGCGTATCAACTAGATGATAATTACTCGTTCAGAGGTGATGCATTTGTAATGACGAGTACGCAGTCGGGAACACAGATCTACAATGATTATTTCTTAATTGAAGCTGGATTTCTTCGCAATTTCACAAAAAAGCGTTTCGACTATTTTGTGGGAATTGAACTGGGTTTAACACGCATTCAAATTCAGCATCCCGCCGAAGGTTCGTTAACTTATGGCTACTTGAATAAAAGCTATTATCAGCCCGTTTTTGATCTAACAACAGGATTCAAATTTCATGTAAGTCCGTATTTCTATTTCTATGCTGAAACAAAATTGCTGAACAACAGAAATCCGGAGGCAGATAATTTACAAACGAATTTAGCTGTTACCGGAGGTTTAGGACTTCAGCTTCCAATCATGAATTTTTTTGTAATAACTCCCGAATCGAAGGGTAAAGTAAAAGGCAGATAGCTAACCGAGTCCACTGTGGTGGCCGAGCGCCTGTCTGCCGAACAGGCAGGGAGTCTAGTAGCTGAGCGGAGTCGAAGCTAGCCTCCCCAATCGCAATCACCCGTCTTACAACCAAATTGTAATAAAGGATCAGCTTCTGTGTTCTCGTCTTCGTTTCGTTTTCTGATTTCCAGAATGCGTTTTTTCTCAGCAGCGGAAACGACTTTTTGCTTGATGATCTTATCAATTTCAGCTTGTACTTTGTCTTTTGGTTGCATGTAAATCGAGTGACCCATAACGTCAATGGTTTCAGCGCGTAATTGATCAACATCCTTTTTGAAAAGTGTACTTTTCTTTTGGAAGTCGTAAGAATTCTTGAGGAAAGTATAAATGCTGTTGTCGCCAAGTAGAACTCCGCCACCATAGTCCCATGTACGTTCAAAGAAAGTTAACCAACTCGGAGTATAAGTGGCTTCATCTCCTTCACAGAAGATCTTCATTTTGAAGAAATCGTCATCTGCTTTTCCTTCCGTTTCTTTCGCCAGATCTTGTAGATCTTCCATGTCGTAATTAATAACGAATTCGGTACATTCAGCAACACAAGAAGGCTCCATTGCGAAAACATCTTCGAAGAATTTCAGATCTTCCATCAGTTCAATTGGGTCCGAATTTTTAGCACTGAATTCCTTCTCCATTTTCTCGATCAAAGGTTTTGCACCATGATAAGCTTTTTCGAAAGCCGTATCTGTTTTTACAAAACGAAGCACATTAATGTAAGCAGTCAATTCCTCAATAGTTGAAGATTTCAGGTATTTCTTCAGTTTTTTCGTTTGAGCAGGAGTAATGCTATCTACTGACTTATTTGGAAGAATAATCATTACCTCTTCTTCAGCTTTTTCTTTTTCCAGCTTGTCAAGTTCAGCCTTAATTTCTTTGTCTTGCTTTTCAGCATCTGTTTCCGCGTTTGACGAACATGCACCAAGAGCAGTTAAAAAAGTTCCAATAAATAGTAGTTGCAGCGTTTTCATAGTTATTGTTTAATGATGTGCAAAGGTAAAGGTAGCACGCGTACCAATTTCCTTGTTTTGTAAAGTGAATTTTCCTTCCAATTGTTCACTAAGCGAATGTATCAATTCTAATCCTAAGTGTTCAAATTCCTGATCAGGAATCCCTAATCCTGGACCATTATCTTCAACATTGAATTCAAGAATGTCATTTTTTTTGGATACTGAAACCAAAATTTCCAGGCGCTTTCCTTCAATCTGTGCGTGTTTATAAACGTTTGTCAGGACTTCATTTAGAATTAAACCAGTTGGAACTGCTTTCGAAATGGGAAGTTGAATTTCATCGTCCATTTTGATCTTTACGTTCGCGTCGTTCCCAAAAATATGCTCGATGTTGTAAATCAATTCTTTTATGAAATCGTTCAAATTCAGGTTTCCAATTTGTTTCCCTGAATACATTTTTTGAAGA
>CAMLET010000261.1 GCA_946479125.1 uncultured Flavobacteriales bacterium | reverse complement strand
TCATTATTACGTTGGTGTGTATTCGGGGCGAATAATCAATCGCCCAATAAATCGCGTTCAAAATTCATCCGAAACCAAAAGTCCCGATTGTTTCGGACTTTTTTGCGTCAAAAAGTTACCTTTACAGCAAATCGATAAACATGAAACTGAATAGTTCATCAACATACAATAATCAGGATGCATTTGTTCTTCTTCTTTCCAAGAAAGGATTGGGGACAGATGAATTACCGAAAGGTCTTCCGAAGCACATTCAGGAGGAAATTAAATCCTACAACGAAAGTGATTCGAAAACATTAGAACACAGAGCTTACAAGGAAAAACATTACTTCTTCGCTAAACTTCAAAAAACGAATGAAGAATACCGTTTGCTTGGAAATAAAGTTCGAACTGCATTACCAAAAAACACCACATCTATTTTCGTTTCCGGAAGCAAAGACAACTGTTTCTATTTCGCAGAAGGATTGGTTTTATCGAATTACCAATTCCTGAAATACAGAAAAGAAAGCGACAAGGAAAGATATCATTTAGCTCAGGTAGATTTTTCGGAAAAGATTAGTCAAGACAAGATCAACGAATTGAAAGCGATTCTTCATTCCGTTAGTTGGGCAAGAGACATGGTGAATGAACCGGTTTCCTACTTAACTGCCGAACAGTTTGCTACGGAAATGGAATTGAAAGCAAAAGAACTAGGCATTCAGGCTAAAGTGCTTCAGAAATCGCAAATTGAAGCCTTGAAAATGGGTGGATTGCTTGCTGTGAATAAAGGTTCAATAGATCCACCAACATTTACCATTTTAGAATACAAACCAAAGAAACCAGTAAACAAAAAACCAATTGTTTTGGTTGGAAAAGGTGTTGTTTATGATACAGGAGGATTGAGTTTAAAGCCAACTCCCGGTTCAATGGATTCAATGAAATGTGATATGGGTGGGGCTGCAATGATGGCTGGAACCATTTTCGCAGCTGCAGAAATGAAGCTAGATGTACATTTGATCGTTTTGATTCCGGCAACGGATAACCGTCCTGGAGGAAACGCATATGCGCCAGGCGATATAATTACCATGTTCGAAGGAACTACAGTTGAAGTATTGAATACAGATGCAGAAGGTCGACTAATTCTTGCTGATGCTTTGGCTTACTCCAACAAATTGAATCCTGAGTTGGTGATTGATGCGGCAACTTTAACAGGAGCTGCAGTTCGCGCAATTGGACAAAAGGCTTCTTGCGTAATGGGGAATGCTGATCAGAAAATACTGGACAAACTTTGTGAAGCCGGAATGGAAACAGATGAACGAGCAGTTCTTCTACCTTTCTGGGACGATTATTTCGAAGAAATGAAATCGAAAATTGCCGACCTGAACAACCTTGGAGGCGGAATGGCAGGAATGATTACCGCTGGTAAATTCTTAGAGTATTTCGTGAAATCGCCATATGTTCATTTCGATATTGCTGGTCCTGCTTACCTTGAAAAACCACAAAATTATCGTGGTCACGGTGGAACAGGCTACGGAATTCGTTTATTGATTCACTTCTTAAAAAATTGGAACTAATGGAAAACAAGCACAACGAAAAAGAAGTGGTAACAACAACTCCTGTTAGAGTCGGTATATCAGTTGGTGATGTGAATGGCATTGGTCCGGAAGTCATTATTAAAGCTTTAAGCGACAATCGAATTTTGCTTGACTGCACACCTGTCATTTATGCTTCAACGAAAACATTCGCATTTCATAAGAAATTACTGAATGATGTAGAATTCAACTACCAAACATGCAAAGGAGCGCTAGAAGCTCAACCACGTAAAATCAACATGGTAAATGTTTGGAACGATGAAATGACATTCGACATTGGAAAAGGAACAGAAGAATCAGGTAAGTACGCCTTTCTTTCGTTAGAGAAAGCAACAGAAGATTTGGCAGCAGGAAAAATTGACGTTTTGGTTACAGCGCCAATTTCAAAAGAAGCTATTGGTAAAGTCGGATTTAAGTTTCCGGGACATACTGAATTCTTAGCGCATTTAGCAGGAATGGATGAAGCTTTGATGATGATGGTTGGTCACGAATTGCGTGTAGCACTTGTAACTGCCCATGTTCCACTGAAAGACGTCCCTACAACATTAACAAAAGAGAAAATTGTTGCTAAGATCAGAGCTGTTGATGCCGCTTTGAAGAAAGATTTTGGAATTCAACGACCTCGAATTGCCGTTTTTGGTTTAAATCCACACGCAAGTGAAAATGGAAAAATGGGAACCGAAGAGCAGGAAATCATTTCACCAGCAATTCAACAGGCTCGAAATGAAGACATTTTTGCAACTGGTCCTTTTCCGGCTGACGGATTTTTCGGATCAAATTCAAGATCAAATTTCGACGCTGTTTTGGCGATGTATCACGACCAGGGATTGGCAGCTTTCAAAGCATTGGCTTTTGAAGAAGGCGTTAACTATACAGCTGGTTTACCGATTGTTAGAACTTCACCGGATCACGGAACAGCATTCGATATAGCGGGTAAAAATATCGCAAACGCACAGTCGATGAGAAGTGCAATTTATCTGGCAATAGACGCATTCAGAACACGAAAATTTCTGAAGGAAGTTGCTCAAAATCCGCTTCAACCTCAAGATTCAGGATCGAAGGGTAAAAAGCGATACGATAGAGAAGAAATAGAGTAAAAGGCAAAATCTCTAATTTTTTATGGTAAGAAGTAGACTTTCGTTTAATTTTTACTACCTTTGCCGACCAATTTTTGCATAGTGAAGAAAGCAAATGACGCGTATTCTGTTCGCCTCAGCAGTATGAAGCTAGGAACGCACTCATTTGAATTTGAGCTAAACAAAGCGTTCTTTGAAGTTATCGAACAATCTCTAATCGAAGATGGAGAGGTATTCGTAAAAGTGAATTGGGAGAGAAAAGAAACCATGATGGTGGTTCATTTTAATCTCCTTGGAACTGTAAACACAACCTGTGATCGTTGTAATGATCCGGTTTCAGTGCCAATTCATGGTCAGTATAAATTGATTTACAAATTTGGAACAGAAGATTCCATTGATGAAAATCTGATCATACTTGATCCTGAAAGCATTGAAGTTGACATGAGAGATCAGTTGTATGAATTTGCAGTTATGACATTGCCAAACAGAAACGTTCATCCGGAAGGAGAATGTAACGAAGAGGTGATGAAACTTTACGAAACGTACATTGTAAACAGCAATGAACCTGAGCCTGATGACTTTGATGACGATGAAGATTGGGATGACGAAGATGAAGAATGGTTGAGAAATCAACTTGGGGAAGATGACGACGATGAGGAGTGGGATGATGAAGGAGACGACAACGATGACGATGTTGATCCGGACAGACCAATAGATCCGAGATGGTCGGCACTTCAAAAATTAAAAGAATAAACTCCGGTAGTCCGGAAAATTAATATAAACAAAATGGCACATCCAAAACGCAAGATTGGTAAAACCCGTCGCGACAAGAGAAGAACTCACATCAAAGCTGAGGCGAAAAACATTGCTACTTGTCCAACAACAGGTCAACCGCATTTGTTTCACCATGCTCACTGGCATGAAGGAAAACTATATTACAAAGGTCGCGTAGTAGCTGAGAAAGAGGTAGCGATCTAATTCGCTACTGATAATAGTTCCTGCTGATGAAGATAGGAATAGATATACTAGGAGGCGATTTTGCACCAGATGCAAACATCGCAGGGGCTGTTCTTGCAAAAAAAGAGCTTCCTGCTGATGTTGAGTTGGTACTCATTGGGGACCAAGATGGGATTCGTTCCGGTCTTGCGGCCTTGAATGTTTCTGAGAGCGATTTCGTTATTGTTCATGCACCAGATGTTATCACGATGCATGACCATCCTACACGCGCTATACCTCAAAAACCCAATAGTAGTATTGCCATTGGTTTCGACCTTCTTTCGAGGGGCGAGATTGATGTGTTTGCTAGCACCGGTAATACTGGTGCAATGCTCGTTGGGGCTATTTATAAGATCAACACCATTCCTGGTGTTATTCGTCCATGTATTACATCTGTTCTACCAACAATTGATGGAAAAACTTCCATACTTCTTGATGTTGGTTCCAATGCAGATTGTAAAGCCGATGTGCTTTACCAGTTTGCGAAACTTGGAGCTTTATATTCTAAGAATGTATACGGAAACGAAAATCCACGTGTTGCTTTGTTGAACATTGGTGAAGAACCTTCTAAAGGTAATTTATTGACCTTGGCAGCTCATCAGCTTTTGGCAGAGTCTGACGAAATTAATTTCGTTGGTAATGTTGAAGGCCGTGACTTGTTTACAGGTTCAGCCGACGTAATTGTGTGTGATGGATTTACAGGAAACGTTGTTCTTAAAGAAGCTGAGGGAATCTACACGTTGATGAGAAAACGTGGAATTAGAGACGAGTACTTTGATCGTTTCAATTACGAAAGCTACGGTGGAACACCCATTCTTGGAGTAAAAGGAAATGTAATCATTGGTCACGGAATCTCAAACGACCTAGCAGTTAGAAGTATGTTACTACATTCGTATGAAGTAGCTAAGTCTGAACTTGCAAAACATATTAACGAAGCATTCAATCAGTAAAATGAGTAAAATAACTGCAGCGATTACAGGAATTTGCGGATACGTTCCGGAAGAAGTTGTTACCAACGATGATCTGGCGAAAATCATAGACACATCAGACGAATGGATTACCACGAGGACCGGAATTAAAGAACGTCGAATTTTACGCGAAGGCGCATCTTCAGATATGGCAGCCGCTGCAATTAAAGGTTTACTTGAAAAAACCAATACAGATCCGTTGGATGTGGAATTGGTGATTGTTGCTACCGTTACTCCCGATTATCCTTTCCCAAGTACAGCAAATGTTGCTTGTGATAAGGTTGGTTTGAAAAACGCATGGGGTTACGACCTTATCGCTGCTTGTTCAGGGTTTATTTACGCCTTGTCAACTGGTGCCTCTTTTATCGAATCAGGGAAATACAAAAAAGTAATTGTTGTTGGTGTAGATAAAATGAGTTCTATTTTGGATTACCAGGATAGAACAACTTGTGTGATCTTCGGAGACGGAGGTGGCGCTGCACTTTTAGAGCCAAATACAGAAGGTTACGGAGTTCAGGATTCGATTCTTCGTTCTGATGGTAGCGGTCGTCAATATTTATTGCAACCAGGTGGTGGTTCTTTGAACCCGCCAACGCATGAAACAATTGACCAACGTTTACATTACGTAAAACAAGAAGGTAAAGCAGTGTTCAAATTTGCTGTTACCAATATGGCTGAAGTTTCAGC
>CAMLET010000260.1 GCA_946479125.1 uncultured Flavobacteriales bacterium | reverse complement strand
TATTTTAATAACGCCACCTGTATAATTGATCCAGAACGAATTATCGGCATCAATGTAAACGGCATCAATTTCTTTCAGGTCTTCGCTGCTGTTATTGAAAACGTGTTTGTAGCTGTTTTTTTCAAAAGTGAACAGCTCGCCTTCTACCGTGTGAAAAAAGGCATTACCATCTTTAACGGCAACTAAATCTATTTCCGAAGTAAAGGTTTTGCCAGATGTAACAATTCCAGTGGTGGATTTGAGTGGAGCTCCAAAAGAAGAAATAGAGATTTCAGTGTAATATTTCCCCTTGCCATGAAAAAGTTTAAGTCTGTTTTTATGGAAAGTGGCAAAGTCAATGTTTTCCGGAATGCTGAATTTTTTTAGCCAATCTGAAAGTTTGAAGATCTTGCTTTTAGTTACAGCAAAATTTCCTTGGTTGGTTAGATAGATAACAGCATTGGGTACTTTTATCAATTGTTTTAACCGGAAATCGTGGGTTTTGCTTTCCACCGATTTAAGTAGTTTTCCTTTAGCCGAAATCAGTTGAATTTCGTAATCGGAAATAATGGTGAGATTAGATTCTACCAGAGACATTCCTCGAACATCTCCAACCGATATTGGCTTGTAAATGTATCTGTACTGATTGTTTTTTAATTCGTAAACACCATCGAATAAACTGGCAAAATAGATATGATTGTGATCGATCGGGTAAATGTGAGAAACGTGAATGGCGTTTGATGAGGTATAATTTCCAATTTCGTAGAAACTATGTCCATTGAACTGCATGAGTCCGGCACCATCTGTTCCAATCCAAATATATCCTTTATCGTCTTGTGCTGTGGAAAGTGTAGATTCTGAACTTAATCCGTTTCTGTGATTATACTTTTTGAACGTATGAAGTTGTCCAAAGGATTGGAGTGAGAAAAGAAAAAACGTCAGTAATAAGAAGTGCGAAGATCTCACAAAGTAGCGTTAAGGATTCGAAGTTACAAAATTCTAATGATTTTGCTTCTTGTCCTAAACGGATTTAGCTTACCACTTTCAAGTCTTCAGCAACCTGTCTTCCAGTTACTTTGCAGTTTTCCAGGTTCGGACCGTATATAGTAACATGTCCCATTTTACGGAATGGTTTTGTATTTTCTTTTCCGTATAAATGAATGGCAACTCCGGGTTTACGCATTACGCCTTCAATTCCTGAATATTTTGCCGGACCTTCAAAGCCCTCTTCTCCCAGTAGATTGATCATTACACCAGGGAAAATAATATCCGCAGAACCAAGTGGTGCATTTACAATACTTCTCAAGTGTTGCTCAAATTGAGAAGTATAGTTACACTCAATAGTATGATGGCCAGAATTGTGTGGACGAGGGGCAATTTCGTTGATCAGAATTTCATTGTCAGCAGTTAAAAACAGCTCAACAGCCAAAATTCCAACCATATCCAACTCGTTGATCACTTGTAAAGCCAATGCCCTTGCTTTTTCTTCAATTGCTAAGTCAATATCAGCAGGTGCAAATAAAAATTCAACCAAGTTTGCCGTTTCACTGAATTCACATTCTACAGTTGGATAAACCACGGTTTCTTTATCTTCATTTCGAGCCACAATAACCGACAATTCCTTCGTAAACGGAACCATTGTTTCTATGATGCATGGCGCGTCAAAAGCATTTTCCAGATCATTCTGATTTTTGATGATTTGAACACCTTTTCCATCGTAACCACCTTTTCTCAACTTTAAAACGAATGGAAACTCAGGATGATCAGCTAACAATTCAGCTTTGTTGTTGACTAAAGTAAAAGCGGAAGTTGGCAGACCTTTTTCAGCATAAAACTGCTTTTGTAAACCTTTATCCTGAACAATTGAAAGTACACGTGGCTGAGGAAAAACCTTCACACCGTTTCTTTCTAATTCTTCTAAAGCCTGCACATTCACGTGTTCAATTTCAATGGAAACTAGGTCTTTGTTTTTTCCAAAATCAACAACAGTTTGATAGTCGGTTAAACTTCCATGAGTAAATGAACTAGCAAGGTTTTTACACGGTGCATTTTCATCCGGATCAAGGCAGTGAACATGAACATCATAATTCATCGCTTCCTGAATGAACATACGTCCAAGTTGCCCGCCACCAAGCATTCCAATTTTGAATTGTTTACCGATCCATTGCTTTTTCATGATGCAAAAATAGAAAATAGACTGAAGACTCGAGACAAAAGACTTGAGACTTGTTCGTGCTGAAGCTTGAAAACAGGTGTTCTCTTTGAATAGTCGTAAAGAAAATAAATGCCACTTTTTTAACTAAATTAAGTCTTTTGTCTTTGGTCTTTGGTCCGACGTCTTTCAATTCTCCTCGAAAAATCTTAATTTCGCACACAAATTACGCGAGCAAGTGCTTCAAATACACGACAAAACATTTGAGATTTTCATTGGTAAAGACGAGATTCAATCTGAGATCAAGTCTTTAGGCAAACAGATCACAGCAGATTATACCGGAAAGGAAGTGGTGTTTATCGCCATCTTGAATGGTTCATTCATGTTTGCTTCTGATCTAATGAAAAGTGTGGGTTTACCGTGCGAAATCTCCTTTATTAAAGTGAGTAGTTATCATGGTACTAACACAACTGGTCGGGTAGATGAAGTAATTGGTTTAAATACTTCTATCAGCGGAAAACATGTTGTTTTGATTGAAGATATTGTAGACACGGGAATTACAATGAATAAAGTATTTACATTGCTGGAATCGGAAGAACCGGCAAGTATTGAAATTGTTTCTTTATTGTATAAACCTGAAGCGTTTAAAGGCAAACATGAACCTAAGTACGTTGGGTTTTCTATTCCAAATAAATTCGTGGTAGGATACGGATTGGATTATAACGAACACGGTAGAAATACTGAGGATATCTATCAATTGAAAGATTAAAAGAAAAGCTATGTTGAACATCGTATTATTCGGACCTCCAGGAGCAGGTAAAGGAACTCAATCTGAGCGTCTTATTGAAAAATATGGATTGGTACATTTATCTACCGGCGACATTTTCCGTGCAAACATTAAGGGTGAAACAGAACTTGGTTTGTTGGCTAAAAGCTATATGGATAAAGGGAATCTCGTTCCAGATGAGGTGACTATCAATATGTTGAAATCGGAAGTGTTGAAAGCAGAGAACGCGAAAGGTTTCATTTTCGATGGTTTTCCACGTACGAATGAGCAGGCAAAAGCTTTAGATGCTTTTTTAGAAAGCATTGGAACTTCTATTTCGTTGATGTTAGGTTTAGAAGTGCAAGAAGAAGAATTACGCGTGCGTTTGAAGAATAGAGCGGAAGTTAGTGGTCGACCAGATGATGCTAACCCGGAAATTATTCAAAACCGCATCGACGTTTACAATAGAGAAACTGCGCCAGTAAAAGAATTTTACTCGGCACAAAATAAATACACAGGCGTAAACGGGGTAGGATCGATCGACGAGATTACACAGCGCTTGTTTGAAGCAATTAATAAATAAGACAAAGGACGATAGACAAAGGACAAAAGACTCAATTTACCTTAAAAGGTATGAGTCTCGTCTTTTAGCGAAGCGGTCTTTAGTTTATTGTCTAACATCCATAATATGGCATCCGATAATTTTGTTGACTACGTAAAAATAAACTGTACTTCCGGAACCGGAGGAGGTGGCTCTGCACATTTTCGCAGAGAGAAATACATTCCTCAAGGTGGACCTGATGGCGGTGATGGTGGTCGTGGAGGACACATTATCGTTCGCGGAAATAAGCAAATGTGGACTTTACTTCACCTGAAGTATAGTAAACATTTAAAGGCTGGACATGGTTCTCATGGCGCTGGTGGTCTTCAAACCGGAAAACAAGGTCAGGATAAGTACATCGAAGTTCCAATGGGAACGATTGCTAAAGATGCTGAAACCGGTGAAGTGCTTTTCGAGATTACTGAAGACGGAGAAGAAAAGATCTTGGTTCCGGGTGGACGTGGTGGTTTAGGAAATGATCACTTTAAGTCGTCGACAAACCAAACACCGCGCTTTGCACAACCGGGTGAGCCAGGAATTGAAGCCTGGATGATTCTGGAAATGAAAGTGCTTGCAGATGTTGGTTTGGTTGGTAAGCCAAATGCAGGAAAAAGCACTTTACTTTCTGTATTATCAGCTGCAAAACCTGAAATTGGTGATTATCCGTTTACAACACTTCGCCCTAATTTAGGAATTGTGGAGTACCGCGATTTACGTTCATTCGTGATGGCTGATATTCCGGGAATTATCGAAGGTGCTCACGAAGGAAAAGGACTTGGTCTTCGCTTTTTGCGCCACATTGAGCGTAACTCGTGTTTGTTGTTTATGGTTCCTGCAGATGCAGATGATATCAAAACAGAATACGAATTGCTTTTGAACGAATTGAAGCAGTACAATCCGGAATTGTTGTTGAAAGAACGCATTTTGGCGATTACGAAAAGTGATATGCTTGATGACGAATTGAAAGCAGATATCCGTAAGGATTTACCAGATGTTCCATACATTTTCATTTCGTCTGTTGCTCAGCAAGGATTGTTAGAATTGAAAGATCTTATCTGGTCGAGATTAACGCATGTTTGAATACCTTGAGTCAATAGATAGGAATATTGTTGTTGCGATTAACGGAACACATAATGCCTTCTTTGATGAATTATTCTGGTTGATTTCGAATACCTTATTTTGGAGTCCGCTTTATATTTTTGTCCTTCATCATGTTTGGAAAGCTTACCAATGGAGAAATCTCTTGATTTTTCTGGGATTGGTAGCCCTAATGATTGTCATTACGGATAGAACTTCAGTACTTCTGTTTAAAGATACGGTTCAGCGTGCCCGACCATCACACAACTTATTGATCATGGACCAACTTCATTTTTACCTGAAGAAAAATGGGCAATACTACGTTGGTGGTCCGTATGGTTTTATCTCTTCACATGCCGTAAACTTTTTTGCCATTACGCTATTTGCAGGAATGTCGTTGAGAAAGTATTATCCTAAAATGATCTGGATTCTTTTAACTGCGGCACTTTTGGTTTGCTACAGCCGAATTTACCTTGGTGTACATTACTTGTCTGATGTTACCTGTGGAGGATTGTGGGGTGCGGCCTGGGGATATGTTTTCTATAGGATCTTTATGAAGGTGAAGCGTCCGGTTCTGGCTGAATAAAAACACATAGATACATAGCCGAAACATAGAAAACATAGCTTTTATTGAAATCAAGGACAACGTGCCACTAATACTATTTGGGTATTAGATTAACTATGTGTCTATGTGCAAAAACTAGGTGACTATGTGTTTAAAACACGATTTAC
>CAMLET010000259.1 GCA_946479125.1 uncultured Flavobacteriales bacterium | reverse complement strand
CATTGGTGAAAGTGACTATCGTTCCGCGTGGACGTTCACTTGGAGCTGCCTGGTATTTGCCAGAAGAACGTCAAATCACAACTACAGAACAGATCTTAGACGATATGTGTTCTGCATTGGGTGGTCGTGCTGCGGAAGAAATAATTTTCGGAAAAATTTCTACAGGTGCCTTGAGCGATTTGGAGAAAGTGACTAAGCAAGCTTACGCAATGGTTTCCATTTACGGATTGAATGAAAAAATTGGTAACATCTCTTACTACGATTCTCAAGGTAGAGATGCTTTCACGAAACCTTATTCAGATGTTACAGCTCGTGTAATCGACGAAGAAGTTCACAAGTTGATTGAAGCACAATACGTTCGTGCGAAGCAGATCTTATCTGACAACAAGGACAAATTGACGCAATTAGCAGATATTCTTTTGCAGCGTGAAGTGATCTTTAAAGAAGATTTGGAAGCCATTTTCGGAAAACGCACTTGGGATTTAAGCGAAGAAGTTGTTGTAACACCAACATCCGAATCATCTTCAGCAACTGAACCTACAAGTTCACCTATTGCCAACGACGAAACTCCACTTGCTGCTTCTGAAGAGAAAAACATTGCAACTGGAGATGTTTCTCCGTTAAAAGAGGATGACACAAAAAAATCAGAACCTTCTGACGAAAGCTCAGAGGACGGAAAATAATTACGAAGTAGATCCCGGCATAAAATCGTCGGGATCACTTCATAATATGAAATAGATTACAAACGACTCTATGAGAGAATTGATACAAAGGGGTATATTCGGAATAGTATTTTTACTTTTCGTGTTTGCCCCTTTTGTTCTTGACTTAAAGAACAATACAAACATTTTCAACTTAACGCTTTACGTTTTCGCGATGTTGGGCACGTACGAATTGTTCAAGATGGGAAAAGGAACAGCGTTTCCTTCCAACCTCATGTTACCAGCATTGCTATTTAACACAGCGCTTTTCTTACCAATGCTTATTGTAAGTATCAAAGGATTATTTCCTGAATTGCCGTTAAACTCCATTTTGATGGCTCCTGAAAACGGTGAGTTGATCTACAAATTGGTAATTATCGGATCCATCCTTGCTGTCATCAGTATTATCATTTTTACGGCGTTGATCTTTGTCAAAGGATCTGTTGAAGCGATTTACAAATTCGTATTTCCTTTAAACGTTCTGTACATTGCTGTTCCATTGGCATTGTTGTCGGTGGCTTACACGCTGAGTCCGAAAGAAATCAAACCACTTCTTTTCATTGCCTTGCTCCCTATTTATTTGAACGATACATTCGCTTATATTTCAGGAAGATTGTTTGGAAAGCACTTGATGTTTCCACGCGTTTCACCGAAGAAAACCTGGGAAGGATTTATTGGCGGAATGTTGATCGCAGCTCTGACAATGGTTGTTTTGCTTTATTTCAATAGAAACGAATTCACTACAAACAAAGATTACTTGCTAATAGCAATTGTGAGCGCCTTGGTTTCTGTTTTAGCGACACTGGGAGATTTCTTCGAAAGTAGACTGAAGCGTACAGCCGGAGTGAAAGATTCAGGCGGAATTTTACCAGGTCATGGCGGAATTCTGGACAGAATTGATGCAATGCTGTTTGCTGCACCGATAGTTTTTGTGATTCTGATTCTGGCTTAATTTCCCGCAGACGGGCGCAGAGGAGCACAGAAGTACTTCCCAGAACATGGAATGGAATGAAATGCGTATTAAACTTCCAGTAGAGTACGCAAAGATCTCAAAGTTATTTCCCACGGACGGGCACGGAAGAACACAGATGAATCCCGAAGTATTTCCCGCAGAGGACGCTGAAGAGCGCAGAGAATTGATAACCCGAAACTCATAACTCATAACAAATCCGTACGGGCTCGAACTGACAGATTAGAGTTCGTCTTATAATCTAAAAAGCTATCTTTACGCCGAATTAATTCAAAAAAATGACATTACACAGAGAAGGAACAGCTACAATTCTGATTGCATTATTGGTTTTGGGAGCAATTGAAGTTGGAAATTGGTATTTATTGCAAGTAACTGGTTGGGCTTGGTTGTTCTGGCTTTTGAGCTTAGGATGTTTGGTAATGTTGTATTTGGTTGTTCAATTCTTCCGTATCCCGAAAAGAACGTTTACGTTTGAACCAAACGATTTGCTTTGTCCAGCTGACGGAAAAGTAGTGGTAATTGAAGAAGTAGAAGAAACAGAATATTTCAAGGATAGAAGAATTCAGGTTTCTATTTTCATGTCGCCGTTAAATGTACATGCAAACTACTACCCTACTAGTGGAAAAGTGAAATACGTGAAGTATCACAAAGGTTTGTTTTTGGTAGCATGGCATCCGAAAAGTTCTACAGATAACGAAAGAAGTACAGTGGTTGTAGAACACGCAACCGGACAAGAAGTATTGTTCCGTCAAATTGCAGGAGCAGTTGCTCGACGCATTTGTTATTATGCAAAAGAAGGTGAGCAAGCTGTAACCGGAGGAGAATTCGGTTTCATTAAGTTCGGATCTCGTGTTGATATTTTCTTACCGCTTGGAACACAAATAGATGTTAAAATTGGTGAAGATGTTAAAGCTAAGTTAACGAAGCTTGGAGTACTTCAATAAAGAATGTATATTAGTCCCTGTAATTACACACATTAATTAAAAATATTATGAAAAAGGTATTTGTAGCAGCTACTCTAGCACTTTTCGTAGGATCTATGTCTGCGAACGTTTACGCTGCAGCTTCAGGAAATCATACTGTAGTTGTTAAGAAAGACGACGATAAGAAAAAGAAAAAAAAATCTACTAAGAAAGGTTGCGAAAGCAAAGGAGGTTCTTGCTGCTCTAAGAAAGCTGCTTAATTCACTTTCTAAAGATATTGAAGTCCCGGTTCTTAATTGAGCTGGGATTTTTTTTGAAAACAATTTACATAGTGACCATGAAGCCATCCATCATCACCCTTATTCTAACCCTTAGTCTAATTGCTTGTACAAATTCTGGACAAACGAGCAAGCACAAAGATCAAAGTAACCCAGCTTCATTCACTAAGAACCCGCTTGATTCACAAAACGAGAACAAAGACAAAACTAATCCTCTTTTTGTTAGCAATAATCCATCCGTTCCAAAAGAAAATGGTGATAACGAGCTTTTAGGGAACATCGATTTTGGAAATGTCATAATGATTTCTGCTGGACAAATGTCTCCATTCAAAAAGGTCAAATTTAAAGGCTGTATGTTTAATCTTG
This sequence comes from uncultured Flavobacteriales bacterium, assembly GCA_946479125.1. Next base: position 2,072 of record CAMLET010000259.1, on the reverse strand, counting down.
TGCTGGAAGAAGACAAATCCTTAACGAACGACACCATTTACTTTGCTACGCACGATACGCGCTTTAAAACACCTGAAGGATTCTCTGTTGGAACAAAATTTTCGAGCTTGTCAAAAACACTTCAGAACAAATTGGTAAAAGAACCAGGTTGGGCATACTATTGTGAATTACCATCAGGCTGGAATTTAGGTTTTTGCGAAGGCACCTCTTGTACAGACAATTCGCCAAAAGAGAACTCGGAGGTGAAGTGGGTTTTTGAGCGGAAGTGAGAATCTGAAACTTTTAAGATTAAAATATACGAAATTAGAATCGTATATTCGTCATTCAGCCATAGATCATGAAAAGACAATGCCTACTCCTTTCGTTGCAGTTTTTAGCTTTTTCAACGTTCGCTCAAACCAAGCCCGTTCTCAAAGGCGAATTTCAATACAGCTGTGGAGTTTCCTGCTACGAAACATTTATTTTCGATGGTGATCACACCTACCAATATTCGGTTTGGGGAGATACTGTTTTGTGCATTGGAGAATATTCTGTGTCTAAAAACAACGTGAAGCTAACTCCTGTCAAATTCAATAGCGAGAACGAACAGCTTCGTAATTTAACCATCTATCAAACTGAAAATGGAAACATCACTTTGAGTAGAAAAGAACCCATTTCTTTGTTTAAAAAGCGAAAGGTTGTTTATTTGAAGCAAGAAAACTAAATCAATAGCTTACACCGTGAAAAACCTTCTCTTCATAACAACTCTCTTTTTCTATTTCACAGGAAAACTCTTTGGTCAAACGGAAGGAATTCAACTGTACGCTAAACTGATTGATAACTCTAAGGGCTTTACGAAATGTGCTGATGGAAAAAGCGTAGGAACTTTCATCTTTAAAATTATCAGTTCTACGGATCCCAAAATGATCCCTGGCAACACGATTGCTATCGCAGTGATTTGTCCAGTGAATTTACAAAGAGGCCTTAATGTAGATCAAGGTTATCATCTTGCTCTTTTCAATACTCCAAATTGCAACGGAACACTCGTTGAAAATTTATTGAGCGATGGTGGTAGTTTTATTCGGGAATACAATAAATCTGAGCAACTCTACTGGACGAATGCTTTAGATGAATTGAACCCGGATTTCATTCAAATGGTTGAGGTAAAACAGGGTATTGCTGATTTTCCTGCTTCAGAATTGAACAAAGAAGAACCTTTGAGTGGTGAATATCATGTAACTAGCGATACACAACTTAAGGAGAAAAGGAAAAATGAACTTGTGACAAGCGACAACTTTTCATTCGAAACCAGGAGTGAATCTTATCTGCAGAAAGATTCCATCGGCATTTACGTTGACACGACAAAAATGGATTATTACGATTATCGATTCAAAGGTTATCAAATGTACGTTTACAATGTGTCTAAATTTCCAATAGCATTTCCAACAATAGATAATCGTCTTTGTATGGTTGCACAGGCACGTGACGAAAGCGGATTTTGGCATGATATAGAAAAACTTAGTCCTTCAGGTTGCGGAAATAGTTACTATGATGTGTTTTTAAACCAGGGAAAACAATGGAAGGTAGTTGCCCCAATTCCAAGTGGAAAATTCTGTACAAAGCTGAGATTGGCAGTTTACTATAGAACTCCGAACGGAGGAAAAGTAGCTTATAGCAATGAATATTCTGCAAGTATCAATTTGGGACAGTTGATTATTGAGAAGTAAATCCATGTCAGAAGTAGAAATCGATATCGACAAAAGAGTACTTAATATTCTTTTCCTGATTTTCTTCGGATTATTCGCTATTGGAATTGGTACATTGGCTTATTGTGAAAACAAAGCAGGAGATTGTGATCGTGCAAAAAAGGAATTCTATTTGTTCGAGTATGAAGGAAAAATTGTTCGAACTTACAAATCGAAAAATCATGGATACTGGACTACTGTTTTCGAGAACGGAGTTGAAAAAAGTTTAATCTTTGATTACAAGATCTGGGTTGGTTTGAAACCAGGCGATATCCTCATTAAGCACAAAAACGAACTGAATTTTACGATCATTCACGGAAAGGACACAACACATCACAAGGAAAGTAT
>CAMLET010000258.1 GCA_946479125.1 uncultured Flavobacteriales bacterium | reverse complement strand
TTAAACACTGAGGTTACTCGAAGTGCGAAGTGAGCGGGATTTTTCAATTGAAACACATTTTTATTTCGTAATACGAACTGGCTGACCCAAAATTGGTGAAACAATCAGATACTGACCCGAGATCAATTTCGATAAATCCAATTCTAGAATATTCTCTCCAGTAGCAATTTCGGTAGTTAAAACCAATGATCCATCCAAAGAATAAACACTTACCGGAGTTGAAGCTTTCATTTCTTCTTCAAAACTTACAGTAACAACATCAGAGAACGGATTTGGAGATACCACAACACCAGTGTTCACTTGTTCTGTTCCCGTTGTACCAGCAAGCATAATTGCAGATGGTGCAGAAACGTTAAGTGTAGAAGTCAAAAATCGTCTGTGGTTTGCCTGAGCAACATCTTTGTTTTCCACGTCATCGTTGTATGGAATATCTGAACCTAAATCGGAGATCAAATCTACCTGAAACGCTCCGGACATTGAAGATGGAACATCAACAATTCCTTCTGGCTTCAAATTCGTTAAATCCACACTCAATGCAACAGGTGCACTTGCAGCCGAACCATTCCATTTGTACAATTGGAACGTTCCCGTTGCGGCATAACTTCCAGCTACAATCAAGTATTCATTCGCTGCGTTTTTACCCAAACTTCTAATTCCATGATTGTTCAAATTCAATTCAATTGGAGCACCGAAAGTTGGATTTGCAGATGGAGTTCCGTTGTTGAACCAGGTCTCAAAATTTAAAAGCGGACAAATCAATGCCTTGTTATTTCCTGATCCAACGTACGGAGCTCTGAATCCAATGTACATTGTAGTTCCATCAGGACCCATTTCCATTCCTTCAATATTGAATCCATCAATACGTTTTGGTTCAATTCCGGTAGCCGCTTTTGCAGTAAAGTTGTAACCGTTGTTATCTCCCCAAGTAATTAATTTACTTCTCAAATTACTATAGTAACCCACAAAAGTTAGCGTTGCATTTGCTCCAGTTCCAACAATATCCGTTGCAAAAATTCGGTTTCTATCCGGACGTGCTTCCCCCGATTTTGAATTACTCAATGAACCAATCCAATAAATACGATTTGGGTTTGTAGGACTTCTGAAAGAAGCTTCCATATCTACTTCCGTTCCACCGAGATTCAAGTATGGTGTAACATCGAACTGGTAAACGGACAATCCTGTATTGTTTCGATTGAACAATTTGATCACATTCGTTTCGTCATCAGCAATAAACATATAATCAGCATCAACAGGAATTCCAGTGGAACCATCAGCAACACCAAAATTGTAAACATCTTTCACAGAAGCCGTAGTCAAAGCATTTGAAACTGCAATGCTAACAGCTAATGTTTTGTTCAACCCTTGCGCATCTGTTACTTTCAATGTTACCGTAGCATAACCAACTCCTATTGGATTGATCGTCCATTTTCTATTTGCTCCAGTTCCCGTTACTGCAAAATTTGCAGCAGGAATAACACTCGTTTTAGAACTTGTCATTGTAAACGTAACCGTATTCAAATCCTCATCTCCGATAATGATATCCAAACCTGTAATTCTGAAAGGATCAGTTGTATTATTACGAACACATCCTACTTTTCCAGACGCCAGATCGACATACTTTGAAGCAGTTGTATTAAACACCAAGGTTGGTGCAACATTTACGTTAGAATTCACTGTTGCCGTTTTAGAACTTGAAGTTGTTGCTCCACTTGAATTGTCTGTTGCCTTAGCCGTAATTGTGTACGTTCCTGCGGCAACATTTGTCCAGGAGTAATTGTATGGAGCTGTCAATACTGTTCCAATCAACGTAGAACCATTGAAGAATTCCACTTTAGTAATTGTTCCATCAGCGTCAGAAGCCGTTGCAGACAAACTCACAGTTGCAGGCGCATTCCCGGAAACCACAGGATTTGCCAATGTAACTGTAGGAAGAACATTTCCACTTCCACCACCTGACCCGAGCGTCACTGAACTTGTGTTATAAGAAGCAGAACTTGTTTTAGACCAACTTCTTGCAGTTGTGAATGTATTTGAAACAGGATCAAAAACTCCTGTAGCTTTTACCAATTCATCTGACGCAGGATCTGGGGCCATAAAAATGCTCGTTCCTAATTTACCTCCCGAATATGCATCGTTCACAGGCATTTGGTATCCAGAAGATGCTGTTTTGTATGCAGTTCCAACTGCACTTCCAAAGAAAATAGCATCAACCGGAACTGTTGAAGAAGTAATGCTAGAAGCTGTTACATTGAAAACTGCAATTCCGTCACAGTTACTTCCACCATTTCCTAAAACTCCTGCAGAATTGCTTGATCCGAAATTATCACCGCTATTCGATCCTGTGTTTCTCGTTCTCAACGCTACACCGCCATTACTTAAAGGCGCCATTGATGAACCACCAACATAAACCACTTGTCCGGCAGTTACAGAACCACTGCTAATTACAAAAGCGTATGAAACTGAATTTCCAGCTTTCCACCCATTTGAAGTTGCTGTTCCATTATCCGTAAAAACAACCGTATACGGCGTAGAGGCAAAATTGATTGATGTTGTTGCAACCAATTCCACATATTCATACGGAGAATCACTTCCGTTTGGATTGGTTAAAAATTCAGAGATGATGAGTCCTTTTGTTTGTGCAAAAGAACTTGTGCTTAATAATGTAAAACCTAACAACGAGAATAGTCGTTTTTTCATAACATGTAGAATAAAAATTCTTCGCGAAATTAGCTCTGGGCTACTGCGTAAAACTTTCTATTCAATTATGAAATTGAGGTTGTTCGGTTAAGATAGTATTGTGCAGTGTTATCAAAACACTATGTGGTCGATACCGTCAGGTAAAACACATAGTGCATCATAGTTGATTCACATAGTCACATAGAAATAAATGACTTTGATTCATAAAACCAATTCTATATTTCTATGAAATTCTACTGTAAACTATGTGTTTAAAAAACCGATTTCACTGTGTTAATGCGCATCCAACCAGTTATGTGCCAATTCCATTTCCACTTCCATTGGAACAGCCATGTTAACAGCACCCTCCATCGCTTCCTTCACCAATTTCTTCATAATTTCCTGTTCATCATTATGAACATCAAACACCAATTCATCATGTACTTGAAGGATCATTTTTGATTTCACATTGGCTTTCACCATCGCTTTATCAACCGCAACCATTGCCAACTTCACCACATCTGCAGCTGACCCCTGAATTGGAGCATTTACGGCATTTCGTTCTGCAAAACCACGCACAACTGCATTAGCAGAATTGATATCCGCTAAATATCTTCGGCGTTTCATGATGGTTTCTACATATCCTTTCTCTCGTGCATTTGTCACCGCTCCATCCATGTAAGATTTGATGGTAGAATACTGTGCGAAATAAGAATCGATAATTCCTTTAGCTTCCGTTCTGGATATTCCAAGGTTCTGAGATAAACCAAAAGCCGACTGTCCATAAATGATTCCGAAGTTCACCGCTTTTGCAGCACTACGTTGGTCTTTTGTCACCTCATCTAAAGGAACATGGAATACTTTCGATGCTGTTGCACGGTGAATATCTTCTCTGTCAACAAAGGCTTGAATCATGTTAGGATCATTTGCCAAAGCAGCAATAATTCTAAGCTCAATCTGGGAATAATCCGCCGACATTAATTGGAAATCGTTTCCTCTTGCAATAAATGCTTTTCTGATTTCCTTTCCGCGTTCAGAACGAATGGGAATGTTTTGCAAATTCGGGTTATTAGAACTCAAACGTCCGGTAGCTGTTACCGTTTGCATAAAGCTGGTGTGAACGCGTTGGTCAATATCATCGATCATTGTTGGAAGCGGATCAACATAAGTCGATTTCAACTTCTTCATTTGACGGTAATCCAGAATATATGAAATGATCTCATGGTCGTTCTTATGCTGCTGAAGAATGTCTTCAGAAGTTGCGTATTGACCAGTTTTCGTCTTTTTCGCTTTGGAAGAAATTTTCAAATGTTCGAATAAAACGTCACCCAACTGTTTCGGAGAATCAATATTGAAATCCATTCCAGCTGCTTCTTTGATCTTCGTATCCAATTCAGCAATCTCACCTTCCAATTGCTTAGAATAGTTCGTTAAATGCGGAACATCAAGCGCTACACCTTCAGCTTCCATCTTTGCCAATACTTTAACTAATGGCATTTCCATGTTCCAGAACAACTCTTTCAAATGTTCTTTCTCAATCTGCGGAGCAAAAATTTGCTTCAGCTGAAACGTGATATCTGCATCTTCGCAAGCGTAATCAGAAATTTGCTCAGGCAATAAATCACCCATATTTCCCTGACCTTTTCCTTTCTTCCCAATTAAGGTTTCAATACTAACCGGTTGGTAGTTCAGGTAATATCCTGCAAGGAAATCCATTCCCTGTTTTGCTTCAGGTTGAATCAGGTAATGCGCAATCATGGTATCGAAAAGTGGTCCGTCGAACACCACACCGTAACGTGTCAATACTTGTAAATCATATTTCAGGTTGTGCGCAATCTTTTCAATGTTCTGCGCTTCGAAAAACGGTTTGAACTCATTCACAATCGCCTGTGCCGAATCCCAATCTTTTGGAACGGCAACATAATATGCTTCTCGTTCTTTATACGAAAATGACATTCCCACTAAATCAGCGCGTAATGCGTTTATACTAGTCGTTTCGGTATCAAAGCAAACCGAAGTCTGTTTCATTAATTCCGACATCAGTTTTTTACGTTCTTCCGGCAAAGTCACTAAATGATAACTCGGATTTTCAGTTGCAATGGTCTTATGTCCTGCAGTTGGAGTTGCATGCTGAAATTCAACCAAACTTTGCGTTCCAAACAAATCGAGTTGACCATTTTCGTCAACAGCAGCAGTTACTACTATTTCTTGTCCGGTAACTCGTTTCGCCAGATTTTTAAACTCCAGTTCTGTAAAAATCTCAATTACTTTTTCCGTATCCGGCTCATCAATGCGCAGGGCTCTTTCATCAAACTCAATCGGACAATCAATGATAATCGTTGCTAGCATTTTTGACAGTCGACCTTGTTCTTCGAAGGCAATAACATTTTCCTTCATTTTGCCTTTCAAGTCATCCGTATTCTTGAAAAGTTCTTCCATAGAACCGTAATCCGCAATCAATTTCTTCGCTGTTTTTTCTCCAATTCCCGGAATTCCCGGAATGTTATCAGCAGCATCACCCCAAAGCCCAAGAATATCAATTACCTGTAATGGGTCTTTCACTTCAAATTTCTCCAATACCTCAGGAATTCCTAAAATAGATGCAGGATCTCCACCTCTACCCGGTTTGTACATGAAAATAT
>CAMLET010000257.1 GCA_946479125.1 uncultured Flavobacteriales bacterium | reverse complement strand
GGTGTTGGTTGGGAGTTTATCGAACGTTGCCGTATTGTGAATTCTGTGTTGCTTTACAATTCAATGGAAGTTGTGTTGCTGTTAGAAAAGGAGAAACAATTGGCTTAATTGACAGTACAGGGAAATTTTCGGTTCCACTTGGCGACTACGATTATGTTTGGGATGCAAAATCAGGTATGGGTGCCGCACAAAAAGATGGTTTATTTGGCTTGTTCAGAAATGGTAAGAATGTACTTCCGATGGAATACAATATCGATTATTACTACTCCACTGATGGCTTCCAATTTAATCGCGAAACAGAAGTTATCGTGAAAGGAGATATGCTTGGTTTGGTCAACAATAAAGGTGTCATTGTTCAAATGGAAAAATATCTCAGCATTAATGATTTGGATGACAAGTACTGGGTACTTCGTGATCAGGATTCCAAAGAGCAGCTTGCAGATCTTTCTGGTAAGATCATCCTGAAGAATAAATACGACCAGATCTACGACACAGACGGGGACTACATTTTTGTGGGTGAAGGAAATAAATACGGAGTGGTTCGTTTTGACGGATCGGTAGCCTGTCCGATAGCGTATGATGTGCTTGGTTATGGAGTTATGTCGGATGTAATGTTTGTAAAGCTGAACAGCAAATGGGGGATTTACAATCTGAAAACGCAAAAACAGCTTTCACTTGATTACGATAACGAATATTCTCCCATGTGGTTGAAAAGCGGAAATGCAGCAGTTCAAGTCAACGGCTTGTGGGGAATGGTGAACATGGATGGTAAAATGATTGTTCAGCCTGCTTTCGACAATACCGACATGCCTGTTTTCTATGAAGATTATGCGTTGGTAAAACAAAACGACAAATACGGGATTCTAAGCAGCGAAGGAAAACTAATTCTTCCATGTATTTATGATAACCTGGTTTCCAATCCATACAGTAATCAGTTGGTTGCCAGCAATGAAAAAATGGGATTGCTTTCTAAGCAATTTGAGGTGCTGATTCCATGTGAATACGACGAAGTTGGCTACATCATAAATGATAAACTATATCTCGTGCGCAATGGTGACAAAGTAGGCTTGTATGAATTAGGGCAAGGACTGGTAGTTCCTGTAAACTATGATGATATTGGCGGATATCTCGGATATTATAGCAACGAAAACTTCCTGCAAACAACTGTGAACAAGAAGATCGGATTTGTTGGTCTGTCAGGAAAAAAATTGCTGCCGAACATTGCTGATCAGGTATTCAGGGTAAATGATGTGGAAGCGTTGATCAATGAAAATGGTCAACTAAAAAGATACTCCATGAGCACGGGGAAAGAAATGAATCTTGTGATTGATTCTATCGTCAAGTTCGAAACCGTTTCTTTTGTCAACACCAACCTAAAATGGTATTGTATCTCGAATGCTGACAAAAAGATCGTTGGAAAGGAATATAATGCTCTTGGAAAATTTGACCAAGAAGGCAGAGTACTTGCTTACATGGAATCGTTAGACTATCCAATTGCGTTGAACTCTAAAGGCGAAGAACTGAAACCAGGTTTTCATCTCATTTCAGAATCTATCTTCGATACTATACTAGATGATGACAATTTGGAATCCATTGCTGCGATTCTTGTTAAAAAGAAATTGATCAATCCGATGCCAGAGCATTCCATCGTAGATCAGATGAGGGAGAAGTTTGTTATAGAAACCTCTGATTTTGTAATGTATGACGAATATGGTTATGAAATAGAGGCTACAAAATATGCAATTGGAGTTTACAACAAAAAGAACCATTTCGGAGACGGATACGAATTTCCATCAGAACCGATCTATGAATTCACATATTCCGATCATTACTCCAATTGGAGTCAACCCAACAAAGAAGGCTGGCGTTGGGCAACGCTGAAAGAGCATCCTAATGAAGATCGAATGCCGTACATTTCTGAACACACGGTATTGGTCAACAACGAAGGAAAAGAGATCCGCAAGGAAAATTATATGCCCATTATTTCCGATAACTTTTTTGAACATACCTTTAATTCGGATGGTCTTGTTCATATTGATCCAGAAACAGGTAATTGGTCGTATGAAATGAATGAATCATTGCCTTGGGAAAGTTTAGGAAAATTCCCTGAAATGATGGATTCGATTCAAACCTATTTTCCAACTGCAAAAGGGTTGAACACACAACAGTTTATTCAGCAATACAAAGATTCGGTTTACATCAGTATTCTAACAGGCTGGACTTACGTTCCAGAGTATGAAGAAATCCAAACCTATGAATACTATTTCTACAAAACGACCAATGCACAATTGTTCATGCTTCCACCTCCAAGCGAAGTGAAATATCGTTTTGTAATGGCAGATCCGAAGAAAATGAAGGGTGGTGAAAACCTTCCGGATTACGGAAAAGAATCTGCTGAACAATTAAACAGTTACGAATACGCAGATGGTCCTCAAATTCCATACATCCAGGCAATGACTATGGGAGAAAAAACGGCATACGCGTTTGGAGACATCGGTTATTTCGTACTTCCTCAGTTCGGCGAATACGATTCAGAGGAATACAGGAAAGAAACCCTTCAATCCTATTTGAAGGATACTGCCTACGCGTTGATCAAACCCTATCTTCAACAAGCGGAACATTTTGAAAAACTCATTGAATTTGGAATTGCGAAAGAAGATGAATATGGTTCGCCAGACCAAAAACTGGATGCGTTTGTATCGCTTCGCAGGAATAGTTTACAGCTTTATTTCTACCCTAAAAATCTGGCGCTGGCAATGGAAAACGAATTGCTGCTCGAACCAAAATTCCTTTCCATTGCTGCGGACAACAGCGCCATTGGAAAGAAAGGACATTCCACATTCATCGCCATTGATTCGCTTCTAAACATCTGGCGTTACGATCTGACAACACGAAAACTGTTAGCAGATAAGGAAAATACGCTCACAGGAATAACACGAGAAGGCATCTTTACCCAAAATGTGAAAACCAAATTATACAACTTCAACAATTTTGGTGCACAGCTTACCAGCACATTCGACGACAACATCAAGAAGGTAAACCTCATTCCGAACATGAACGGCATTCAGCAATTGGAATTCACTGGTAACTGCGATTATTCCACACCTATGATGACCGTTTACGGTGAGGACAGCATCATTTATCACGAAGACGGAAACGCCGAATATGTTTACTACCATTTCTGTGACACCAATGTGATGGGGAAATACGGCAGATTTCAGAACGGATTGGATTTACATGCTTACAAATTGTCGAACCAACCGGTAAAACTGGTTTACAACTATGCACCCGTTGAGCAGTACACGTTAACAACAACTTCTGTAAACAATGGCATTCCTCTAAATGACCTGCGAGATGGAGAATACGCTATTGAAGAAACCGCAACAGGATTACAATTTATCAGTAACAACAGGATCCTCGAGCTTTCCGAAAAGGAATACCTCAAGGTGCGCGACATACCCATGCTTTCTAATGGTTACGGTGGTATTTATAGAAAAGGGAAATTCATCCCGTATCAAACCTTGCTTCCATTTCCTGAAAAACACGCGATAAACATTCATCTGAATAAGAACATTTATTTGGTGGGTAACGAAAGTCAGCTTGAATTGGTGAAATTGGGTAGCGACCAAAGTTTGGAGAAGTCGGGATTGTTCTTTGCATCGGGTGAGGAATTCAATGAGAAATACGGTAATGATTTTGACTTGAGGTATAAGATTCAGGAGTTTGTGGGGTATTAGATTAGTGACGAGTTACTAGTTACTAGTTACTAGTTACTAGTTACGAATTATGAGTTGGTAGCTCAGTCACTTTATTACAAGCTGATTTCGAAAATTACGCAGATGAGAATAATCTTCAAGTTGAGTAATTAATTGTCCTTATACCATTTATAGTTCGGTCCGCGTTTCGCACGTTCCAATTTATCGTGTTCCAGATCCAAACTGAAGTGATACACTTTTCTTCCAGTTCTGAATTTTTCTGAAAGCACAAGGTATTTCTCAGATGATTCATCGATCTGGAATTCATTCAGAGATCTTCCGTCCACCTTTTTTATAGTCAACAAATCACCTTCTACATAATAAATTCCAAGTTGCTGGCTCCAATAACCACTAGGTTTTGCTTTCTCAGTTACGTGACAATAAAAATTGGACTCAAACGTCAGTCCTCGAATATCAAATCCATCCAACATCAATTTTGTGTCAATCCTTTTGGTTTCGAGTAAAATTGAATCCAATTGCCATCTTCCACGAATCTGTTTTTCTATCGGATTATTTTCGTTGAGTTTTACAAGGGAATCATAAGAAAAAATATTCTTGATGTTTTCATATCTAGGTGGGTTGATTAGCCCAAGGGGGTTTTCTTCTTTATTTTCTTTCACATTATTTTCCTTCATCTTTTGCGAAGAACAGGAAGAAACCAATTGACAGAGTGCAATAAAGATGATTACGGGTAATCCGTTTAGATATTGATTTTTCATTTTCATCATTTCGATTTTACGCAATAGTACTAATTATTCAATCTATACAACCTTTTCATCAGTTTCCGCAATTTCATGATGGCTTTCTCTACATTGCCGTCGTCATCAAGTAGTTCTAATTTATCGGAGTTGAAGTTTATTTTATCTGTCTCCAAGAATGAAGTGTAGCTAAAAAAGTACCGCTGCGGTCTACTATTCAAACGAAGCACAGGTGAACATGATTTGAACTGCTTGGCTATCTCATTGATCTCGAACGAAACGAATTCAGGCATATTTTCAGGAATATCCTTAAAAGACAAGGTCCACAAAGATTTTGATACTCTTTGATGAGTATTTGTTCCAATCCTTAATCCTTCAGAATCAGAAAAATTGGAGTGATATAAATCCAAAGCAGAATCCAGATTACGCCACCAATAACAACTTGCCAATTTTTATATTCCGATTTCAAGTAGGGCCTCTTTCCCAAAAGGAGTAAATATCCAAAGACTAGTAGGACAAATGCGATCAGAATCACTACAGCCACTCTATCATTGACAGGAAGCACAAATCCTGTAAAATAATTTAAGTAGATAAAACTTGAAGCAATAAAAAGCCCGATTAATAGAACATAATGAAGAAATTGATAAATCAAATCCGATTTACTTGTCCAGCTTCTACTATGAAGAAATGCGATAAATTGAGCTAAACATCTGAGTGGATTCATCGGTAGATAACATTTCTTTGTAAAAAACAAAACCCCCAAGATATTGATACATCTTGAGGGTCTCTAATTCCTACAGCCATATAGGACTTCTCTTTTTGCTTTTAACAGTAGCGGTCTGGACGGGACTCGAACCCGCGACCCCATGCGTGACAGGCATGTATTCTA
>CAMLET010000256.1 GCA_946479125.1 uncultured Flavobacteriales bacterium | reverse complement strand
CTAAAGTGTATTGAGCCAACTCACCACCTTTGTATCCGTCGTATTTTTTTACTTGTGGACGAAGCGCTTCGATTGCTGCATCAGTTGAATCTTTAGATGCGTAATTTAATCCTTCGTAATAAGAATCAGCAGCTTTTTCTTCTCCTGGTACAACAACCAACTGATGATATGCGATGTAACCACCAATTAAAACTATCGCAGCACCAACTATAATTGTGATACGCTTCAATTGCGTATTCTCTGAAAACTGCTTCTTAACGCTAGAAAATGTTGAATTATTAGACATGTAATTTTTTATTTAAGCATCTGCCTTGTCGGCTGACAGGTTGCAAAAATAATCTTTTTTTGAAACGAATAACGGCATTTGAGTATATTTGCAACGTTATTGGTTGTTCTTGAGGTAAAACTCCGGAAATGAAAAGGGAATTCGGTGAGAATCCGAGACTGTATCTGCAGCTGTAACCTTCGTTAATACTGTTTCAAAATGTCACTGTTGATCCGCCTGAGGCGCAATGATGGGAAGACGAAACAGACTGAAGGGAGTCAGAATACCTGCCATGACAATATTGAATGAAGACTTCAGATTAAAGTCAACGTCAGTTACAAGTGTCGCATTTGCGGTACTGTATTGTCACTCTTTTTTCACAAGTTTCATTCGCTTTATTACTGGAAGTTTTGCTTCCGATTATTAATTATTTAATGCTTAATAAGCGTATGAAAAAAATTTACATGTTCGCTCTTCCGATCGTCTTCGGATTTATAGCAAACAGTGCTTCTGCACAAACAGTTATTGATTTCGAAGAATTGGTGGTACCAGGTGCTGACACAGCTTGGTTGGGTGCAGATCAGTCAGGAGGCTTTACTTCTCAAGGTCTTTTCTTCGAAAACACATACACAGTAGCTCCATGGGGTGATTACTGGGGTGGTTTTGTTTACTCTAATTCAACAGACGTAACAACTCCTGGTTCAAGCAACGGACATTCTGCTTATGCAGGTGGTGGAGCCGACAACAGTGATAATTATAGTGTAAACTACGGTGGAACGTTGGATTTTGGGTCAGAAAAGATTGTTTCGTCAATCGATATTACAAATAATACATATGCAGCACTTTCCATGTTGAACGGAGATGCATTCGCAAAGCAATTTGGTTCGCCTAATGATGCCAACGGAGATCCAGATGGAACAAATGGTGAAGATTGGTTCCGTTTGTTGATCATTGGTCTTGACGGAAATTCAGCTGTTACAGATACTGTGGTTTTCTATTTGGCTGATTACCGTTTTGCGGATAATTCTCAGGATTACATTTTGAACACTTGGGAATCAGTTGACCTTTCTCCACTTGGACAAGTGCAATTCCTTGAATTCGCTTTAGAATCTTCAGATGTTGGTGATTTTGGTATGAATACTCCTGCTTATTTTGCTTTGGACAATTTATCTTATGATGTTGTTGCAACTGAAGAATTGAGCAAAACAGCTTATGCGGTTTATCCAAATCCAGCTTCAACAGAAATTACTTTTGCCGGAGTTGAAGGAGAAATCTCGATTTACAACACATACGGACAATTGGTATCTACAGAAAATGTAGATGGTAAAACAACTATCTATATTTCGGCTTTGGCTGTTGGAACTTACACTTACAAAGTGGTTTCTGCTTCAACAGTAGCTGCAGGAAAGTTCGTAAAGAAATAATCCGTTGAAAACACTTCGTCCAATTCAAGTTTTTATCTTGCTTTTGCTTCCACATTCCCTGTTTGGACAAGAGACTGGTAAAGAATTGGACGAAGTTTTGATTTCACAGATCAAGAAGAACTCAATAACCACTATTCAACTGAATCAATCAAAAATTGAGGGCAAATTAGCAGCCGATATCGGAACCATCCTAATGATGCTGCCCGGTTTGCAAATCAAGAACTATGGCGATGTTGGAGGATTAAAGACGGCAGGATTCCGAAGTTTAGGAGCTGCACACTCCAGCATTGTTATAGATTTCCAAAACCAACCCGTTACACAAACGGGAAGTGTTGATCTGAGCGCCACACCAACCGAGTTTGTGCGTTCGGTGCAGATCATCCGACAAAACGGAACTGATATCGAGCTCCCTATTCAAAGTAAATTGTCGGGAAGTTTAATTCAGATCAAAACCATTCATTCGGTACAAAGCGAAAAGAATAAATTCAGTTTAGGCTACCAGAATGGTTCGTTTGGATATCACTCTGTAGATTTAGGAACTGCTCTTCGATTCAAAAATGTTTACTTCACTTTAACTGGAAGAGGAAGAACATACGAAGGAAACTTTCCTTTCCAATACAGAAATGGTTTTACTACAATTGATGAAACCCGACAAAATAATGCCTTGAAAGACTTGATTACAACAGCAAGTTTAACATGGAAACTAAATGATTACAATACCCTTTCGGTAAAAGGAAATTATTTCCAGTCTGATAAGGAATTGGCTGGCGCTGTAGTTTTCTACAATGCCAACAACAAACAATATTTGGATAATCAGGAACTTACAGGAACGCTTTATCACAAATTCGAAAAGAACCGCATATCACTATTCACTGAATTCACCACTCAGCAAAGTCAACTAACCTATCTAGACTCCAATTATCTAAATACACAAGGTTATTTGGAGCAAACGTACAAGACGCAGTATTTAGACGGACAAACACAGCTTTCCTATCAGTTTACTGAAAAAGTGAAAGCCTCTGTGGGTTCCGAATTCACTTCTGAAAAGATCATTTCCGGAACAATTTCGGGGAACCCAAATCGGATGGTCTTAAACCAATTTATTGCAACCGAGTTTAAAACCGATAAGCAAAAATTAGATCTTCAAGTTGGATTTCAATATGTAGACAACGAAAGTTCAATCGTACAACGGAAATCGTGGAATGTTCTTCCAGCTCTTCAATACATTTTCACGTTTTCAAAAAATGTGGAAGCAGGATTCATTGCAAGATACACTGTTCGTCAACCTACATTTTCGGAATTGTACTACCAGCAAATTGGGAATACAGATCTAAAGCCTGAAGAAGCGACTATTCTTTCTGTTCCGCTGAAAATAAACTGGAAACTCAAGAATTGGAATAATTCATTTAGAGTTGAACCTTTCTATACCTATAACGAGAACAAGATCCTGGCAATTCCAACAAAAAATCTATTTGTTTGGAGTATCCAAAATATTGGAAAATCACAGTCAACAGGAATTGAAATTTACGATGAATCGCGAATTAAGATCGGAAACGGGTTTCTTGGTCAAACGGCCAATTTCACCTTTCAAAGCGCTATTGATCTAAGCAATCGAAATAGCTCGGTTTATGGAAACCAATTGACCTACATTCCCTTCACCAGCGGAAGTTTCGAGTTGGATTGGGCGCAAAAAAACTGGACTATTTATTCCTTGTTCATGTATCAGGGATTCCGATACGCTCTGCAGGAAAACATTCCTTCAAATATTGTTGACGGGTATTACACCATTGATCTTGGAAGTTCTTATAAGTTCAACTTCAAAGCGCACCAACTCAAATTGAATATTTCCCTGAAAAACATTACGAATCAGTACAATCAGTATATCCGTTATTTTGTTCTACCTGGTTTCAACTATCAAATAAAACTGACATATGCGATATAGAACTTCAGCAAAATCCTTAACTCATCGTTATATGGAAAATGCAACGCGATCATTTACCATTGTAAACTCACGCGTTACATTTTCAAAAAGCCTCGATTTAAGAATTTTGCTGAAGTTCACGTTTCTTTTTTTAATTCTGATTCTCATAAGTTGCAAGAAGAAGCATACTTCGGAACCTGAACCAGAAGCTCCGAACAATTTGACCGGTGGAATTCTCGTTCTCAACGAAGGACTTTTCAATCATAACAATGCAAGTTTAAGCTGGTTGAATACTTCCACTGGAGAAAGCATTTCAAATTTCTTTGAGCAAAAAACCAACCGTGGTTTAGGCGATACAGGAAACGACATGCAGCGTTACGGAAACAAAATTTACATCATTGTGAATGTTTCCAGTACGATTGAAGTGATGAATGCCTCAACAGGAAATTCCATTACGCAGATCAGTATGATGAATGGCACAACTCCAAAACAACCACGTTTCATTACGTTCCACGGATCAAAAGCATTTATTACTTGTTACGATGGCTATGTGGATGTTCTCGATACCTCAAGTTTGGCAATTACACAACGAATTCAGGTTGGCGCAAATCCTGAAGGAATGGCTATCAGCAATAACCGTTTGTTCGTTTGCAATTCCGGCGGATTAAATTTTCCAGATGTCGATTCAACCGTTTCTGTAATTTCTTTGAATACCTTAACCGAAGAAACGAAAATCACTTGTGGTCCAAATATGGGCGACATAGCTGTTGATGCAAGTGGAGAAATTTATGCCATTTCTCGTGGCGATTATGGTTCTATTCCATCCCGAATGCATCGTATCAATCCTGTTACTCTTGTAAAAGAAGAAACGTTCGCATTTAATGCTTCTTCTATTTCAGAATATGGAAATCAATTCATTATTGTCAATTCCAGCGGATCAACAGTTCATACTCGCTTATTCAACCCGGCAACGGAAACCATAAGCTCAACCGATTTCTTCGATTTGACCAACGTGGAAACTTTGTATGGAATTCAATATCGTCCTTCAAATAACAAGTTCTATATCTGCGACGCAATGGGCTATACCATCAACGGCAAGATTCACATTTTCAATACATCGGGAACTTTAGAGCAAACGTTTTCAGTTGGCTTAAACCCAAATAGCATTTTATTCTATGATTAAATATTTACCACTTCTGTTCATCTCGAACTTCGGTTTTTCGCAAAGTTTCGCTCCAGCGCCAGATAGTGTTGGAACTACGGCTATTCATAAATCGAGTCCATCATTTATTGCATGGGCAACCGGAGGAACAATCACACGCGGCTTTGTAAACATTAACGATACAACAGTTACCTACGATGATTTGAATCATGCCAGTTACGGCGATTTGGATGATGCTTTTGGAATGGCGAATGCAACACAAGTGGTTTCATTGGGTGACAGCGGAGTTGCTACTCTAACCTTCGATTATGTAATTCAGGATGGTCCGGGATTCGATTTTGCGGTTTTTGAAAACGGTTTTGTAGACGGATACATGGAATTTGCTCATGTTGAAGTCAGCTCAAATGGAATTGACTTTGTACGCTTCTCCTCTACTTCTGAGATTCCATTAGCCCCGCAGCTTGGTAACTCTTCCATCTCAGATTGCAGAATGGTTAACAATTTAGCGGGAAAATATCGCGTGAACTACGGAACTCCATTCGACTTAAGTGAATTAACTGGTTCTCCTAATCT
>CAMLET010000255.1 GCA_946479125.1 uncultured Flavobacteriales bacterium | reverse complement strand
ATAGCTGGTCAGAAAACTTTGGATGGTCATTCTTTATTCACCGCTCATTCTCGTGGCTTGTTTTGGTTTTGATTTTACTCCTTGGATACTTCAATCACAAAACAGAAAAAATTAAGGCGATTTACTGGGCGGTAATTTGTTTGGCCTTAGAACTAATTGGTGGAGTTTTATTGGCTTATGCAGATATGCCAGGCTTAGTTCAAATCAGTCATTTGTTCTTCGCAGCAGTTCTTTTCGGAATATTAACCTTACTGTTTTTACGCCTTTACCGCGTTGATGGTAAGCGCACTAGCAGTTTATTGAAATAAAGAAAAGCTAGAGCTCGACTTTCGCCAATACTCTAGCTTTATTCCGTGGTCCCACTTGGACTAAATTTCGTTTCATTAAAGATTATTTAATTCTCCCAAATGTCCATTGGCGCTGTTATCATTGTTTTTTGAAAACTATTGAAAGCAGATGTATGTAATCCGCTCTTTTTAAGAAAGTGTAAGTGTTTGTGAATCTTTAGATCGCGAGCAATTAGCTCAGCCATAATAATTAAACGTTCCTGATCTTGTATCATAAGAATGATGATTTAGCTGTTTATACGTTTTAGTTCGTTGCAAGTGCGTCAAGGCGCATTAACTCGATTATTACGTCGTTAGTAATACTTGTTCCACCGGCATATATTGTTGTCGCTTCTTCTAATACATACTGAAAACCTTTCTTTTGAGCCACGTTTTTAACAGCTTGTTGAACAATTTTAAGAGTTTTATCATTCATTGAAGCTGTCATATTCTGAATCAAGGAAGTTAATTCTTGTTCACGTTTTTGAAGGTCTTGTTGCAGTTTTTGTAATCTACTTTCTTCGTATTGATTCAACTGTTCTGATTGATTTGGTTTAACTGCCATATAATCAGTATAGACTTTTTGCAATTGTTTATCTAAATCAATAAGTTCAGTTTCACTTCGCTTAGTAACTTCTTGTATTTCTACAATTGCTTTTCTTCGAGATGGTAAAGTGTCCATCAACAATTTTGTATCAACATGAGCTGTTTTTGATTGAGCATAGGCAGTTGCTAAAAATTGACTGCTGATAAGGAATGTAAGAAGTATTAAAAGTTGTTTCATGGCTTTCTGTTTTTTATGTTCCATCGATAGAGGTTGACACGACACCAAGATTTTATACCTTAATGTCGTGTCTTCCGCTCCCACCAATGGGTTTAATTATTGTTTCATCATTTTTTTAGTTGCTACGATTTGTCCGTCAGCAACTAGTGTGTATGTATAAACACCTGTGCTCAAATCTGAACCGAATACGGTAAGACTTCCTAATCCACGATCGTTAACGTCAACTGACTGAATCAATTTTCCGTTACCATCATAGAAATGAATTTGTGCCTTAACAACCGTTGCAGGAATAGAGAAATTAATCACTGTTTGTTCTGCAAACGGGTTCGGAACGTTTTGATCTAGTACAATTGTACTTCTGCTACTTAAGGTAACATTCAGATTCTTGCGAACTGCTTCCTGTGCATCTGGCGTATTTGCCTGAATAGCACTTTGACTTAATTGACACAGGTAAGGTAAGATTCCAGAAAGACAATTTTCAAGTTGTGTAAGACGTGCATTCAAATCTTCAATTGTTCCCTGTTGAGTATCAATTGTGTTTTGTTGAGCGTCAATAACTGAATCTCTGCTTTCAACTTCTTCATTCAATTCTTGAATTGCTTCCGCTAAAACTGGAACAACTTTGTCGTATTCTACATGTAGAAGATTGTCATCAGCAAGGTATGTCAAACGAGAATCGATTTGTTGAATTTCTTGAGCAATGAAACCAACGTGGTTTACACTATCCAAATCCAATTCTGGATGTACATCGTGATTCCAATCATAAGAAACACCACGCATTTCCAATACTTTATCAAGTGAACCATTCAAGTCTTGAACGTTCGTTTTGATTGACTCGTCGGAAAGCGTTGCTTTTTCAATCTTCTGGTCTAACTCAATAATAGCTTGAGTATTGATTGGAATAAGTGCATTGTAATTCAGTGCCAGGAATTCAGTTGGATTGTAAACGATATTACCGTTTTCATCCGTTCCACCTGGTTGTACTGAATGTTTAACTGCCGATGGAAGAATTGCTTGAACCTCTTGTGCAAGGAATCCATATTGCAATTGGTCACTGAAGTTGAATTGGCTGTAACCCTCAGTGTCCATGAAATATGTTTTTGGTCTCAATTGGTTAACAATGTCCAAACCGTTACGAATCGGTTGAATATCATTTTTCAAAATACTATCTGAACTGATAAATGTTCCACCTGCCTGTACATCACCATTGAAGTAACCTGCATAATCAGGAGTACCACCAGCGTTTCCATATATACTGTAATCTAGTGTTCCACCACCTGCACGACCGTAAACACCGATATTGATGTCTGAACCTGATGTGATTGCTTGACCTTCAACACCCATACTTAAGTTTGTCGGACCTCCAAATACTATTGAACTTACCCCAGTCCTTCCAAAAGGATATGAGGTGGTTCCAGCATCGACGAGAAAACTACCAGCGATTCCATCGGGACCGTTCTGATAAACATCAACTTTTGCTTTTAGTGGAGTACCACAATCCCAACCAAAGCCAACATTGTTATTTGGTGCTGGAAGGCTATCACCTTGGAAATAGAAATTGTAACCGTTGAGTTCCACATGGCGGTCTGAAGTGAAATCACTACCAAGTGTATCAACACATGGCACACCAAAAGGAGCGCCTCCCCAGCGTAGTACACCAGCAGAATCAACCATTACATATTTAGAAACAAGTGAATCAGCCATGTAAAGAGAATCAGGTAAATATCTGAAACGACCGTTACCAATCACATCTAACTTATGAGTTGGTTCTTCATTTACACCATAGTATGTGAAATCACCAATACCCACTCTACCATAAGCTTCTATACTGTCTGTGAGAGCAACGCCAAGTGAATCGTATACAGGGTGTTTGTAAACAGTCGCTGGATACATTCTCATCATTTCTAAACCTTGATAAGAAGTTCCTGGAGAACCTTCAGGATTAGCATCTAAAATGTGACCTGTAAAAATAAATCGCATTTTGTCTACTTGAGTTGGAGAAAGTACATTTCTATCTGTTCCCCATGATAAAACCGCATCTAACTTATCGTAGTTCTGAGTTACCGTTGAGGTTATTGAATCTCTAGTCTTTAAACCTAGCCACACATGATCTGCAGCGTTGCTTGTCATCACACCTAAATCCATCCATTTTCGGTAACCTTGAAATGTAGAAATGGTGTTTCCATAATCGTAACCAATATGTAACAAACTTTTAGGTCTTGTAAGCGCAAAACGCCCAGAATGACTAATGCCAACTCGGGTTACATTACTACTATCACTTAATCCAAAATATTGTGCACTAGTGTAATTTCTTTGAATTGCTCCAAGTGAAGTAATACGCATACGTTCGTTGGATTCAATGTTTGGGACATTATTATCCTCTGTTTGAATCACGAAACTTGAAGCCTCCTGCCAACGCAGGTAACCATTCAAGTGTCTTTTTCCACTTGACCCAAAAATTTGATTATCAATCCCGAATCTTAAACCATCCGTAACCTGTTCACCTTGACCAATCGAGTCAATAGAAGAAGTTGAAGGTCTGCGGTAAGTAATTTGCATAAACCCATAAGGTTCCATATCATTAGCAGGTCTGTATTGGTAGCTTAAGTGCAACAAGGATTGCGCTCTGTTGTACAAATTAACGGGGGTTCCTGTAGGATTAACACCGAATGTATTCCCAAACCCAATTAGACCAGTAGAAGAGAATCTTCCGATGTGTAATCCGTCTAAATCATACGGATCATTTAAATCACTTAAAATAAGATTATTATTAGCGTTCCCTGGGGTGCCTTCTGCCGTAAATCTAAAGGCTAAATCATCAGGACCTAGATTACTAGGGTTTCCAACAGGTGGTCCCCAGTTATCAGCCCATGTAATTGTCGTTTCAGTAACATCATTATCCGTTCCAACTTGACGAAGTCCGATATAACTCATATCATTGTTATCTGTCAAGGTTGTTCCTGTACGCATCCATGGTCTATAGCCACCTACTTGAATGAAAGTACCATCTCTTCCTACAAGATGTAATTGAGAAAACGGTGAGTTAGCATTCCAGAAACTTTGTGAAGTTGCAGGTACAATAAACGTACCTAGACCAAAATAACCATTCACGTTGTTATTTGCATAGACGCTGATTGTTTGGTTCTGGTTTCCATTCAGACGAGAACGATTAATATCCGTTGTTCGGAAGTTAAGCAGTCCATTTTGAACAGTTCCTAGGTAGGCATTATCTGAACTCGCATAAGTACTTATTCTGAAACGTTCCAAGGCACTTGCAGCAGCAGTTCCTGTCCAGATTGACCATTGATTTTCACTTGATAAAAGACCATCAGTACGGAACATTTTTCCTGTTGCATCAAATAGTGGATTTGTTCCAAAATCCTGAACGTGAAGCTTTGACAAAGGACTCGTTAAATTGAATCCAAGGCCTATGGCTCCTGTAACACTACCTGTTGGATTGGTTCCTGTTAGGGACATCCGTGTAACTGCGTTGGTCTTGAATAGCAGGGGGTTTGCTCCACTCGAAGCGTCAAAACCGATATATCTAACTGGTGCAGCCACCCATGTATTATTCGCAAATGATGATTGACCTAGCGAATAAATACTTGATGTTAATACCAAAAAGCTAATAAGTATTCTTTTCATATTATTCAATTGATTATCTCATCAATTGAATAAAGCCCGTTTTTAATATTTGATCTCGATTATCTGAAGGACGTATGGAAAAAAAATAAACACCCTCTGGCGCATCGTTTCCGTTTTTTGATTTTCCATCCCAACCAAAACTATAGTTTACTTCATTCATTACCTCTCCCCAGCGATTTTGAATCACCACGTCAAAATCTTTAAGAAATTCATCTTTGAATATTACATCATTAAGCCCATCATTATTAGGTGTAAAAACGTTCTCTTCACCAATAGGAAATTCGACAACTGAAATATTATCAACTAAGTAGTAAACATCTGTTTGAGACATCCCTGTCGATATTGTATCAGTTTGTAAATCATTTAGAAAATTACCAATCACGATATAATCTTCAATACCCTCAGCCAAATAATAACCCTCAACCTTGATCCAATTTATAGTGTCGTTCACTAATTCTGGACTAGCAGAGACATACATTGGAGAAACGAGAATCTGTGCGAATTGACCAAGGGTGTCTTGACAAAAGCCGTAGCTTAAATTATTGGTAGCCAGCGGTGAATTATTTCCTTGATTCTTGAAAAAAGTGACATAATAAAGTGTATTGTATTTTAATGTTGAAG
>CAMLET010000254.1 GCA_946479125.1 uncultured Flavobacteriales bacterium | reverse complement strand
GAAAACAATGAACAAGGAAATCAAAACCAAAACAAGTTTAGAAGATAAGTGGGCTTATATTCTTTCGAATAAGTAATCACATCCCAACATACTTTAAAATGCCCCGCATCTCGACTACGCTCGATGACCGGGGCATTTTTATTTTCATAACTTCACTTTATGAAAGCAATCTATCCAATCCTTTTTAGTTCCTTTTTAATTGGAACACTCGTTTCTTGCAATATACCTAATGAACGTGATCCCGAGTTTATAAAAATGCAGGAAATGGATGCTCAACCTATTACAAAAACGGAGGTGATAGATAGTTCTGGTATCAAAAGAAACCAGAGGAAATTTCCTGATGATTTGAAAAAGATGGGGCAGGAATTGAGAAAAGAACTGAAAAGGATGAACGCTGACACGGAAGTTGAATTGTCCATGAATTTTGTTGATAGCACTTGGGATATTACCTTTTCCAAAGTTGAAAAGGATTATTGGCGAACCATTTTTTCATTTCATGCTTTACCAGTTAGTCTTTCAAAGCAAAAACTTGATGTGCATATGAAACAGCAGTTAATGCGCTCTTGCTTAGTTGATAAATACGCTTCAAAGAAAATGATTTACCAAAACTTTTTTCTGGAACCAGGTTGTGGAAATGTCAACAACAAGGAAGAAGAAAATATAGTTGATTGTGTATATGCCGCTTTGAAAAAACTTGGTGCTAAAGAGACAAAAAATGACTTTTTCATCGAACAAATGAATAGTAGAAAATAGTTTTAAATAAAAGAAACCCACAGGTCATTGTGCAGAGTCGAGATGCGAGTTTCTTTTAGTAGAGAATTATTACTTTAAAAGCGTAAAATGCCCAGTTAACGTATTTTTCTTATCCGTTTCCGGATCCTTGTACCATATCGTCCAAATGTATTCGCCTTCTTTACACTTTTGTTCGTGATAGGTTCCGTCCCAACCAAATTCTGTGTTTTTACTTTCAAACAAAACTTCTCCCCATCTGTTGTAAACAGTGAACAAATAGTTTTGAGGATCAAATCCAGCTGTAAATACTGGATTAAAGATATTGTTGTGTTCATCACCATCTGGCGTAAATGCATTCGGAATGTAGATGATTGTTTCTCCTTTAACGACAACGCTTAACCAGGCGGTATCAGAACAGTTTCCTGTATTGTTGGCAACAAGCATTACCTCATAATTTCCTGGTTCAGCAGGATAAGTATGTGAACCATTTAAAGTAGTTGCAGTAGAACCATCACCAAAGCTCCAAATATAGGATGTTGCGTTTGTTGACGTATTAATGGTTTGAATGTACGTATTCATTAAAGTCAACTGCTGATTGTTTAAGCTGAAACTTGCATCAGCATATGGCAATGCACAAATGAAGTTCGATTGACTTGCTGTTGAAGTACAACCGTTTGAAGTACTTGTTAACGTTACAGTGTAACATCCTGCAGCTGTATAAGTGTGCGTTGTGGAACCTGTTTGCGTTGATGTATTTCCATCACCAAAATCCCAAATCACTGAGGAACTTGCCGGAGTGCTATTGTCCATAATCGTTGCTGTGAAAGGGACACATCCAAACGCGTTTGGTGTAGAGAAATTCACTGTTGGAACTGGATTCACCACAATAGCTGTAGTTGCAGGTACAGAACATCCGTTGCTTAATGTATAAGTAATGGTAATCGATCCTGAATTTGCCGTTGATGGCGAGAATGTTCCTGAAGCTCCATTGATAATTCCATTTCCTGACCAAACTCCGCCAGCAACAGAAGCTGTAAGTGTTACCGCTCCATCATTCTGACAGAAAGGCCCAACTTGTGTAATTGTTGGTGCTTGTCCAGCTGTGACTTGAACGCTTACGGATCCGGTTACTGAACAACCAAATGTGCTAGCTGTAACAGTATATGTTCCCGTTGCTGCAGTAGTAACATTCGGAATGGACGGATTCTGCAGGTTGGAACTGAACGAGTTTGGACCTGTCCAGCTATAGGTTGCACCAGCGGGACCAGTAGCCGTTAAGTTCAATGTTTGTCCGTCACATAAAGGCGAATTACTGTTCACATTAACTGATGCACTTGGGTTAATCGTAATATTAAATGTTATTGGATTTCCAATACACGTTCCAATAGATGGTGTAACGGTTATTGTTCCGGTGATTGGACTTGCTCCAGGATTGGTAGCTGTAAATGTTCCAATATCTCCGGTTCCAGATCCACCTAAACCAATTGAAGTATTGGAGTTTGTCCAGTTATAAGTAACACCAGTTGTTGGACTTGAGAATGTTGGAACGGTAATATTTCCTGTATTACATTGAGAAATGTCGGCCACTGTACTCATGGTTGGTGTCGTTCCAACAGTAATGGTATACGTTTGAGCGGGTCCTGTACATCCTGAGAAAGTAGGGGTTAAAGTGACCGTACTCGTAATAGAGTTTGCCCCGCCGTTTGTCGCAGTAAATGCACTTACGTTTCCATTTCCATTTGCTCCTAATCCAACTGCTGTATTTGAGTTACCCCAGGTTACAGTTGCGGTTGCAGGTGTCACGTTGACAACGGTTGCAGGAGCAGCTGAACCAGAACAATAGGTTTGGTTTGCTAATGGAGTAATCGTTGGTGACGGATTTACCGTAATACTAAATGTAGATGCCGGACCAACACATGTTCCAATATTAGGAGTAACCGAAATGGTACTTGTAATTGCAGCAGCTGTATTGTTTGTTGCCGTAAATGAAGGAATATTTGTCGTTCCCGAAGCAGCACATCCTGTTCCCGTATTGTTGTTTGTCCAGTTGAAGCTTGCTCCGGCTGGAGTACTTGCAAACGAATTTAAAGGAACTGTTGCTCCTGCACAAACAGTAATATTTGGTTCCGCGGTAACTGTCGGAGAAGATCCAACGGTAACGGTAACCGTTCCATTACTAGAACAGCTTCCTGTAGTTCCTGTAACTGTATATGTTGTGGTAACCGAAGGTGTGGCAATTACTGTTGCTCCATTGTTGGATGATAACGTAGCACTTGGCGTCCATGTATAATTTGTGGCGCCAGTTGCGGTTAAGGTTGCGCTTCCACCCGCACAAATTGTTTGTGGAGCTGGAGGTGTTACAGTTGCATTTGTTACGGTTATCGTTGTTGATGAAGCAGCATTACATGGTGCCTGACCAATAGTGTAATTAATTGTATGTGTTCCAATTCCAGCTGTAGCAGGATTGAAAACACCAGTAGACGAAACACCTGGTCCAGACCATGTTCCACCCATATCGGCAGCAATAAGTTGTGTTGTTCCACCAGTTACACAAAACGGTCCAACCGGAGTAATTGCCGGATTTGGAGGTCCCGTTTGCGCACCAGGTAAAGGCCCTAACGACATAGTGAAATTTGATGAAGATCCACTCCAGTTCTCAACCAAAATCATAATCTCTTGTCCTGCAGTAACCATTGGAGCAGGAACAGATGAAGTACAAGGGAATGCATTTCCAAATTGGTTACAACCACTTGCCGCACTTGCATAATTACAACCTATTTCGTTGGATAAATTTTGAATTGCGGTACACGGGGCCTGACCTGCTGGAATATTGAAAACAGCAACGTCAAGGAATCCTGTAGACGCGCTTCCATCGATTAGCATATTCAATGGTCCGCTGGAAGTGATATGCAAAATAATATATCCCATGTTCGGACCAAAGAAATCCAGACAAGAACTTACATAAGGACCCGGAGTTACAAAGTTAAATGGTCCGGCAAGACCTGGAGTACAAATGGAAGTGTTTGTATTACACTGTCCGAAAGAAGCAGTGCTTAAGAGTAATGACGCGATTACTCCACCAAATAGTGACTTAATGTGCTTCATAACTGATAAATCCAAAATGAATAATAATGTCTAAAATATTCTGAGTTGTCGGTTCTTGCGAGAATGTTGCCTGAATGGATTGTGTCGATTCATTCAGTATCAAAGAACTCAATGTTGGGTTGACGCTTTTGATTCTACTTTCCATAACAGCTTGTTTGTTTGCAGAAACAGGCATGAACAGAGGAAATGTAATCTGGTTTCCAATAATTGTCACTTGAGCTTTTGGACGATAACCTAAATTAAATAGTTGTCTATCAACCTCAAGAGTCGATTCTGACGCCTGAATCAGTGATTCACGCTGAATGAGCAAGTCATTAATTTCTTGATTCGCATCCTGTCCGAAACTTGCGGAGGAGCTAAAGAGTAGCAAAAACACCGGGAAAATGATACCCAGTAGTAATCGGCGAACCGATGGGGTGTAGCAGTAGATCATCGAAATCTATAATTAGTAGTGCACTAATTTAACGACAATTGTTTAAGATAGTTGTCAGTTTGTATGAATTATAACAAGTTTTTATCGTATTAAGCAAAAAAAAGACTCCAGAAGGAGTCTTTTGTGAAAATGTATATGAATTTTGTTAGAAATTATAACTCATTCCTAAGCTTGGCATGATCGGGAATTGGTATACCTTTTCATTGGTAACTCTATTCACGTAGAAAATGTTATTTCTGTCGTAAGCATTCGTAACACCTGCTACAGCTTCTAACTGACTTTTATTTGCAAAGGTGAAACGTTTCTTCATTGTAATATCTAAACGATGGTAGTATGGTAATCGTTTACTGTTGAATTCACCCAAAACATATTGAACTCCATTTGTGTTCGATGTGTTGTAATCTGTTGTAACTCCATCATCGAATGTTTCTTGTTGGTAGAAACCTGTGTTTGGCGTGTACGGAAGACCTGAACCTAAGTTCCAACGAACATTCAATTCCAAATCTTTCTTAGCTCCAAATAAGTATGAACCAACTAAGTTAATGTTGTGTCTGCGATCGAATACAGGGAAGTAGTTTTCAAATCCGTTCCAACGCTGCGAATAACCGTAAGAGTAAACTCCCCAAAGGAAGATTCTGTTATTGCTGTACTTCAACAATAAGTCAGCACCATAAGTTTGCCCTGATTCAATAAGGAAATCTTTTTTCTGAATATCCGGTTTGTCAGAGAAGTCTGAGATATCGTCGTACAATTTGAATGTATTGATATTGCTTAACTGCGGGAAGTACTTGTAGTAAGCTTCAATGTTCAACGTTAATGAGTTTGATAAATCGTACTCTCCACCAAAAATTGCGTGGTAAGCCACTTGTAAACCATTTTTAGGGTTTTTCACTTTTCCGTTTGAAGTAACAAATTCGCCTTGTACATCGGCAGGAGCACTTAATAAACCGTTGAATAAATTCACCACATCTTTATCAGACGAAGCAGAAGTAAAGTTTTGAGTATATCTACCTCCAGATAATTTTAAGCGAAAACGATCTGTAGCGTTGTATTTCACACCAATTCTTGGTTCAATAGAAATACTACCCAAAGAAGCGTATGCCTGAAC
>CAMLET010000253.1 GCA_946479125.1 uncultured Flavobacteriales bacterium | reverse complement strand
AAGCGACCAAATACCATGAGCTTTGTCGGTTTCCGGTAAAAAAGCTGTCCGAATCTGCATTTCTGGAGGTATAAAACGAAATCGCTATCAGAATTGCGAAATACAGGATTAAAATTGTTGCAATGAGAGTTGTGCTCATAAGTCAGTTTATTTATTGGAATTGTAAGAAACCGAAATTTTTCGATTCTTAAATTTCACGGTTTTGTTCTTATCGTTTAGGAAATAAAGCAAGAATAAATTGTTGTCATTTAATTTTTTTATTGGATCGATGGCCAAATTGTAGCTATAACTAATTGTATTCCATTCGTTTGCTTTAAACTCTCCAACGAGTTCAGCATTTCTATAATTGGAATAATACAAAGGTCCTTTTCTTTCGTGATTCCGATAGATATCTGTCACCAATTGTGGAAGTTTGGTTAAGTCTTCCTTCGACTTCATGAATACAGAAACTGTGACCTCTACTTTCGCCATTTTAGCTGAAACAGGAAAATTCTTTTTCTCCAGCAAAATGTGATACATTTCATTCCAGTCATCCGTTTTTACAACGCTTTTCTTCCCGAATTCGCGCCAACCAACCTTTGAAAAATACTTGTCCTCCAACATCTTCGGAAGAATATGGTTTTGAGTAATAACGTAGCGCGAAAACAATTGATAAAGATGTGCCTGCTGCTTGAAATAAGCATCACGCTTTGCATCGTTCAGTTGCGTCATTCTCAAGTTCTTATCTATCGAGTAACTCACTTCACCAAAATAACCTTGTCCGTTCTGATAAACGTCTTCATTTTTATATCCCATTCCGGTAAAAACAAACGACCTGTTCATATCCATTCCCGGTTTCAAATTCAGTTCCTTTCCTGTAAATGGAAACAATTCCGGCAATTTCAATCCATGAACTTTTTTCAGGTAATTCGCCAAACTAGGCGCAATATCCAAGTGACTCACAAAATTCTTTATCGTTTTCTTTTGTTTTAAAAGCGGTGAATAAACCACTAGCGGAACATGGTAATAAGACAATTGATTTTCATGTTTCAGTTCTGAACCATGATCTCCCATTATGAAGTAAATGGTGTTTTTGAACTCCGGATTTTTCCTTTGGGCAGCGAAATATTTCTTCAGTTGATCATCTGTATAGGAAAACGACCCCATTTCCATCGCATTATTCAAAAGATATTCTTTCGCTTGAGGATCTTTGATGGAATTTGCTTTTTTGAGCAGTTTTTTGGTGTAATACTCGCTGTTCGGATAAACAAAAGGTTCATGCGTACTACACGTCAGAAATACATCAAAAAACGGTTTTTTTTCCTTGTTCAATAATTTCTCATCCAACTTGGCTTGTTCAAAAATAACTCCATCAGGAAAGCCCCATGGTGAGTTCAATGCTACTTTTTCCTTTTCAAATTTTGGATCCCAATTGTTTACAAGATAGTCGGTTTCCTGATGATTCATGAATTTTCGCATGTTCAGGAACTCCAGATAAACTCCACAGTAAAAACGGGAATAATAACTGTCTTTCAGCAGTTTTGGCAAGGTCCAATGCAATGGGTATGAAAGCTCCTGAAAAGTAGTGCCATCCGGAGCAATTGGCAAGGATCCAAGTACGGCTGGCAATACATTTTGAGTTCGTTTTGCTGTCGAAAAACAGTTTTTAAAGTAAAGTGATTTTTTCGATAAGGAATCCATAAACGGCATTGGGGAACCACTCTTCTTTCCTTCCTTTCCAATAAGATTTGCAGAAAAACTTTCAACAATAATGATCACAATATTTGGCGGAACATCCGACTTATTCAATACTTTTTCCAAAGAACTTTCATCATCCAAACGATGTACACATGGATACTTTGAGTCGCGAAGATCACTTGTGTAAAATTCAGGTGACAACGCTTCATAATCAGAAGGACGAATCGTTCCTTTTACGGGTTTGGTAAACGCGTAATCCAAACTTTTATCTAAAAAATAAATGGTTTTGTTCACCATTACTTTCTCGCTCTGTGGGTTCTTCTTATTCGAAATAGTACTTACAGGCAGGGCAATCCAGGTAATAATTGAAACAATGAACAAGGTGTTTCGAAGTCGCTTTTTATTATTCCATTTCGTACGCTTCAGTTTTTTTCCGAGATAAACGTAAGCGACTAAAAATGCAATAACCAGAGCTACAGATAAAACAGTAATTCTACTTTCAAGCCCTATAATTATTTGAAGTTCTGTTAGTGAAAAGGTGTAAATTGAACCATCCAGCGGAATATTCATTTTAAAGAAGTAAGCCTCTAAACTAGCATGCGTTGCAATTGCCAGTAAAACAAGAAAAGGCGTGATCCATTTTTGTTTCCACCTGCTGAACAATGATTGTAGAACAGCGCAAACGATCCAAAGCAGGAAGACAAAGTAGAGATCCAATAAAAAGCCAACTAAACAGTCTTTCAAAGAAATTAAGGCAAATGCTTTGCGCTCCGACAAAACAATGTACTCAACAACGCGAACTGCAAAAAAGTAGAAAACCAGAACAAAGATCCAGTTTCTAATTTCCCAGAAAGTGTTTAGCAGATTGTGATATACGTTTGCGAAAAATGCCTTCATCCCAATAAAACTCAGCTTTTAGGTATCGAAATTACTGTTTCTGAATCAATAACCCGAGGTGAATTCTTCAGTTTGTAATACAGATAAAGAAAACCTTTCTTCATTTTCTTTTCCTTCGATAATTGTGCAGCATCAAAAATGACAACGTATTTGTAAGTAGAAAATTTACCTTGCTGAGCAACTTTCACAGGTCGAATCATTCGATAAACGGTAAGCTTGCGATTCATCTTGTTCATGATAGATTTACTTATCACAAGATCTGGTAGAGAATCAGCACTTCTTGTGCGCGAATTTTCGACGTTGATCTGAACCGTTATCTTCAGTTTTTGCTTCTTCAAAGACTTTGCATCGATTTCTCCGATTTGAGCAATTTCCCTGAATTCAAAATCCTTATTGATCTCCTTTTTTGTATTCAGAACATCTTTCCAGTTGATGCTTTCATAGAACTCGGAATAATCTTCATTTGGGATCAAATGGTTTCCAAAAAGTACATACTGACTGAATTTCTTATACAAGTCTTTCTGTTCATTTATTTCCTTAAGTAAAGACGCATTCTGAGTTTTCTTTAGTCCGAAATCTTTGTTCAACGCATAGAGTTGATGATCCAACAAGAATGTATTCTTGAAACAAACATCTTTCATTTTCAGTTGATCGGTAGTAAACACAAAAGAGCGCTTCGCATCAGACTCATTCAACAACAATTGTTTCCCCATGAAAGCAATCGATTCAGGAAGTTTAATTCCGTATTGCTGCTTCAGTAGCGCATAAATACTAGGCGCAATGTCCAAATGCGAAACAATAGATTCTATTTTCTTAGGTTGTTTCAACAAAGGCGAATAGATCATGATCGGCACATGGTATTTCGATAAGGCACTTCTATTCCACAATTCCGAACCGTGATCGCCAGTTACCACAAAAATGGTGTTTTTGAAATCTGACCGTTCAGCAAATTTTTCAAAATAATGTTTCAGTTGTTCATCGAGATAAGCGTAAGAAGCAAACTTCTCTGCATTCGCTTCTATTTCCTTTGTGAACTTGCTTTTTTTCGTACTCGAAAGGTTGTCAAGTATGCGTTTGGTATACTTTTCTTTGTTTGGATAAACGTACGGATCGTGCGTACTTATCGTCAGCATTACATCGAAAAAAGGTTTTCCCTTAACTTTCTTTATTTCAGTCAGATGATTGTCAAACAAAACGCCATCTGGAACACCCCATGGCGAATTCAATTTTTCAGCTTCCTGAGTTGCTTTTTTGCTCCATCTACCTGACAAGCGCTTTACCGAATGCTCATTCATGAAGCCGCGCATATTCATGTATTCCAGCTGAACGCCGCAATAAAATCCGGTAGAATATTCTTTCTTCAATAATCCCTGAATGGAATAATGATTGGGATATTCCATTTGCTGGAAAACGACTCCATCTGCAACATTCGGAACAGAACACAAAGTAGAAGGCAGAACATTTTGAGTTCGCTGTGAAGTTGACAAAGCATTGGGGTAATACATCGATTGTCCGGACAACGAATCCAGAAATGGCATGAAATGCCCGGTCAGATTGGCTCTATCGCCTACAAAATCGGAGGATAATCCTTCAACGATGATATAAACGATATTTGGTGTTGAATCGGCTTTGTTCAATACTTGCGCTAAATTGGATTCGTGATGTTTCGTCCAAAAAAGTGGGTAATCTGAAACGTTTAAATCACCATTGGTGAAACTTGGATCTAAACCTTCAAAATCTGAAGGCAGAATTTTTTCAAATTTCGCATTCTCATTCTTCGTTAATGACGAATGTAAAAGCAGCAAAGTCACATTCGATTCTACTCCAAGTTCATTTGCTGTCACTTCCTTATTTGAATTGTAAAGCGGAAGAAACATCCACGCCAAAGCACCCAAAACAATAGCAAAATAACTTTGAGAAAGCACATAGTTATTCTTTCCTTTATTCAGCTTTCTGAAAACAAGAATGAACAAGATCAGAATCCCAAGCAGTCCCAAAACGGTTAAAAAGGTAAATCGTTCACTTAGTCCTACAGTTTTCTGCAGTTCACCAAAAGAGAAGTTAAAAATGCTAGCGTCAACAATCTGATGAACAGTGAGAAAATATTCGTTGAGACCGATCTGCAAAAACAACATTATCGAGTAAATCGCAAATACAAATACTTTCGACGTACGAACATGAAATGTATAGAGGATTCTACCAAGAACGTAAACAGGAAAACCAATAATGAGTAGAAACCACAGATCTTCACCGAATCCTTGTAAAATATCCAGAAATCCAAACTCGGCATCGTCGGCTGTCAACCGAATAATTGTAGCCAAACGAACGGCAAAAAGCACCGCAAAACTGGCAACAACTACATTTCGAATGAAAAATAGAAAGGAAATGGATTTCGACATAATGTTAATAGATTGGGGCGACCAATGCAAACCGTAAAACTAAGAAAAAACAGACTTGTCCATCCAGGATGTTGGTTTCAAATTCATATTCTGGTCACTATTTTTTAATATAGCCAACAATTGGAATTCATTGCCGAAAAGAACCCGTTTCCCTAAAAATTACGCTTACTTTGTAACTTATTTCAACGATTTCTGTCGTACTAAAAAACAGAATGAGACTAATATTACTTTTTACCCTACTCGTACTTCCCATTTTCTCGCAGGCTCAGGTTCTGAAGGGAGTGATTTATGACGACGACGGTTTTACGGTTCCATTCGCCCGAATTGGTATTAAAAACAGTACTTACGCTACTCTGGCAAATGGCGAAGGTAAGATCGGAAGAGCGTCGTGTAGGGAAAGAGTGTAGATCT
>CAMLET010000252.1 GCA_946479125.1 uncultured Flavobacteriales bacterium | reverse complement strand
CGCTGGTTGCGCAATGATCGCTGAGTTCATTGCCGTACAACCTTTTCCATCTGTAACCGTGAGGTTATAAGTTCCAGCTACAACTCCGGTAATTGAAGGAGTAACAGCTGAATTCGACCATGCGTAAGTATAAGGAGTTGTTCCACCTGTAACCGTTGAAACTACTTGTCCGGTGCTTTCGCCAAAACATCCAACTGTATTTGGAGTAAGAGCTATTGCAAGTGCAGCATTAGGCTGCGTTAATGTATACGAGTAGTTCGCTGTACATCCACGGAAGTCAGTTACAAGAACTGTATATGTTCCAGCCCCAACATTCGTCAAATTCGGTGTTGTTGCCGTATTCGACCATGAATAAGTGTACGGACCTGTTCCACCAGTAATTCCTGTAGTAATTGCACCAGTTGTATTACCGAAACAATTTATGTGAGTAAGAACAGGATTATCATCAATCGGTGCACTTGGTTGAGTAACCGTGATTGTTGAAGAAACCTCACATCCTTTTGAATCCGTCATGGTAACACCATAAGTGCCAGCAGAAACGTTCGTCAAGTTCTGACCTCCATTTGGTAAAATGGTGTTAGTTCCATCCGACCAAACAAATGAATATCCAGGTGTTCCACCGGCAACTACATTGTTGATGAAACCGTTCGATCCACCGTGACAAGAAACTGAGATCTGTGACAAGTTAACCGAAGGCAAGCTTGCTGGTTGAGGAATGAAATACGGTGCAAAACTTACACAACCGTTGTTATCAGTGATTGTCAAATTGTACGGTCCTGAAACTACATTATTCAAATCTTCAGTAGTTTGACCACTAGACCATGAGTAACTGTATGGTGGAAGTCCACCAAACGGTGTAACGTTGATCTTACCATCAGTACCAAATCTACAGTTCACATCGTCAATTATTCCTGCCTGACCAACAACCGAAGGTTGAGCAATAGTTCTTGTGATATTCGCGGTACAACCGTTGAAATCTGTAACCGTTAAAGTATAAGAACCAACATTCAATCCTGTAAGATCTTCGGTAGTTGCACCATTCGTCCAGGAGAATCCGTATGGAGCAGTTCCACCCTGAGTTAAGATGTCAATCGTTCCTGTATTTGGTCCACCATTACAAAGTTTGTCGGTTAATAAAGCAGACAATTGTAATGGTTGTGAAGGCTGGGTAATGGTTGCTCCGGTTGAAGTTTTACAACCATTTGCATCTGTAATAATTACCTGATAATTATTCGCAGGAAGAGTGTTAATATCTTGGGACACCGGACCATTCGACCATGCATAAGTAAACGGAGCTGATCCATTTACAGTGGACACATCTACCGAACCGTTGTTTCCTCCGTAACACAATACATTTGTATGTGTTTGAGTTGCTGAGAATTGTCGAGCAATCATATGGAAACCAACAAACGTTGTATCAGAGAATCCTCCTAACTGCCAGGTTTGATTAAACCAGTCGTAAGAAACATCTCCAAGTGGCAATGTTTCATCAACCAAAGGTCCAACGTTAAATGAGAATCCATCAAATCCAACAGCCGGAATAGTAAATTCTGGAGTACAAACCCACTCTGTACACCAATCGAACGGATCTGACCATGAAGGACAAGGATACGGAATCGGAATACAGATCTCAGGAACGTGAATTTCAGGTGTGATTTGAATTGGAGGTAATTCGAAACCAAAGCTCAAGGCAGAAAATTCGAACGTAAAGCTGATCGAATCATAAGTATGATTGGTGAACTGACCAATAATGTTGTAAGTAGGTTTAATTTCTACGTCTGCGAAATAACATGGGTAATAATACCTTACCGTATTTCCGACTTCGAAATTGACAATGGCCGCTGTTCCGGAAGAAGTTTGTGTCGCGCCATTAAATACGGCATAATTGACCGGAACGGGGAATTCGTATTTTCCGTAGATCTTAGGTTTAAAGTCGAAACGCTGTACGTTGGTTACGTAAACGTTGAAAGAAGCGCTCATAATGTTGTAAGACATAGAAGCTCCGTAGATTGTTCCAAAAGGAGCTGGAAGCTCAAACTCACCACTTAAATTGGAAAGGATTTCACCTACAACAGCTGGCGGTCCAGTTGTTTGAGCTAAAATTCCACCAATTAACTTAAACACTTCAATTGAAAGGTGAGCATAAGTTGAGTCACCAGTTGCATAAAGATCGTTCCCGCTAATTCCATCTGTAGTTTCTACATATGGAATAGCCAATTCTCCAGAAATACCATAATCGTTGTCCGGAATTTCAAGAGGCATAATATCCTGGTGCACTTGCCATGGAATGGAAGTACAACCATCTTCATACGGGGGTAAAGCAAAAGGGAAAATGTTCTGTCCAGGAGAGGGCTCACCAATACCACCTGGTCCGCTATCGGCAGAGTATGCCGGAATCGCTTCCGCACAAGCTGGTCCTAAATACCAAATCTCATCCTGTTCTACGCGAAAAATGTTCAGGCGCATCATTGGAGTAGAGAAAGAAGGGATGATTGGAATGGTAACACAACCGAAAGCACAAATCGTAAGGTTTGCATTGGCAGCGAATTGGAAATACATGTCAAGCGAAGCTGAACCTGCATTTGGATAATAGGTATCCAAAGCATAATCAGATGCAACAGTGTATGAAGAGTTTATAGAAACCTGATCACCCTGATCGTAAGTATTATCAGTTGGCATGTCAAGAACGATGTCAACAGGATATTCAACTGCAACTTCTCCAGTTGTAAAACCAGCTAAAGTAAAGTCAGACCCAATAACACCGGAAGTACCAAAACTTGCTGCTGCTCCAAAGCTCTGTCCGAGAATCGTTACAATTCCACCATTTCCAGTTCCACCAGAAGTGTTCCAAGGATAGCTGAAAATGTCTATCGTTTGATTCATGGTGAAGGCGCTAAAACTTGGTCCCCACATATTCTGGTTCCCGGAAGCAAAATCACAATGATGATTAACGGTTTGTTGGGCGAACAATCCTTTCGAAACAACAAGCGTTAGAAGAAGTAATAATTTTTTCATCTGCCTATTATTTAATAAAGTGAACTGTTTGATACGCTCTAAACAACTCTGGCTCCAGAAGAGCCGACATGTCTTTATGATAAGTAACACTTAACCAAAGTGTGTTTCTCAAATCACCAATAAATACCATGTTTCTAACCATGCGCTTACCATCCAAATCGAACTCGCAAGTAATCATTACGCCATTAAGACCAGAAACGGTTGTAATCTCTTTTTCTCCAACAAACGTTAGACGTTGTTTAGCATAATATTCCGGAGTCAAACCGCGCTTGATATTCACGTACGTTGCTCCTTCTACTATGGTTAAAACCATTGAAGTCTGACTTAGCGGATGGTAATATCCATTGAATTGGTTTGCCTTGATAAATCCTTCGGGTGCTTCAATCATTGCCAGGTCCGCAGCAGTTGATGCAGGAACAACATATTGAGCTGAATCTTTCTCATCCTGAGCATTTCCAAGCTTTGGAAGCGCCAGTAGAAGGAAGAATAAAAACATTCGCATACAATTTCGCATAATACAGAGTATTTCAATTAGCGAAGTTATATCCAACCAGTCCATAAAAAAATAGCGGTTTACCACCATTTTTTTTCGGTATACCCTATTATAATTTTGTGAACTTGGGCTTAGTGTGTGCTAATGTCCCGAAAGAACAAAAGAAATTGTATTATGCAAGGGATTAAAACATTGAAAATTAAGCAGTTAACACTTATTGCTGGGTTCATTTGTTTGATGATTAGCAACACTGGTCATGCAGCAACTCGCTATTGGGTTGGTGGTTCTGGTGATTGGAGCGATGCCAACCACTGGTCCACAGTTTCGGGAATTCTGCTTTTGCCAGGAGTTCCAGCTGCAACCGACGATGTTATTTTTGATGCAGCCGCTGCTCCCGGAGCATACGTTGTAACTTCTGCTTCACCGGTTACGGTGAGTGATTTTACAGCAACCAATTCAGACCCTTGTAACTGGAATTTATCAATAACGATTACCGGAAATTTCCTCGGAGCAAATGCAGCAAGTGTACTAGGTTCGGGAACACACACGTTCACTATGAATGCCGGAACGGGAGTTGCTACCTTTGATGCGAATGGAACTACTTTCAATGCAAACATGTTCTTTAATAAAACCGGTGCAAACAGTGTTAATTTCACTGGCGGATTTACGAATGTGAAAGATGTAGATCTGGTTAATGGTATTCTTAATTTTAACACACACACATACACAGCTTCAACTTTAATTTCTATAAAACCTGCAACTGACGTTAGGGCTTTTGATTTCGATAATGCGAATTTTGTAATTACTGGTCCAATATGGCGTTTAGATTCTCTTGGTGGAAACCGTCCAAATACGGTGCACAGTAATTCAGCCGGAGTATTTACATTGAGAGATGTTTCCGGAACAACTCCCGTTTACAACGATATAGAAGTAGACGGACAAAAATTAGTGATTATTGATACGCTTCGATTGGATTTACTGGACATTGCTTCAGACACACTTGAACTTCAAGGCGGTATTGTTTTACATTACAACACCATTAACTCGTTTGTAACTTGTCCGAATCCAATGATCGTTCGTTCGGTTGCAGCACCTTTTGCGAGCATGCATTATGTTGGTGTAAACGACACTTCCTACGTTGGAAACATGCATTTCGTTGATGTTTCGGCGCGCGATAGCGTTGCAATTAAATACTACGGTCTTCCAATTGAAGTTGAGACAGCTGCTAAAGGTTGGATCATAGGAAAACCAGCTGCTTATTATTGGATCGGTAATGCAGGTGATTGGTCAGATCCGGCACATTGGTCTTTATCTTCTGGTGGACCACAATCTTGTGCTTTCCCTGCAGACAGCTCGGTATTTGTTTTTGATGCTAACTCGTTCTCACTGCCAAATCAAACGGTAAACTTTGACACGGCAATGACTGTGAAAGGAATGACCTGGGCGACCATCGATCAGAACGCCACTTTCTTCCTTGAGAAGGATGTGAAAGCTATTGGAAATGTGACGCTGAATTCGATGATGCTGGTAACACGTGATACGATTGCACGTAAAATACAATTCAACGCCAAGGCGCATTTCAATCCTGCAGGATCAGAATTCGATTGTAATTTATCCATCAATACTCCGGCAACAGATACACTGCATTTGGACGGAAATTTATTGGCTTCTGATTCTTCTAACATCTATCACCTTGCCGGGCGTTTCATGGCAAACAGTCATAACATTGAAGCACAAACGTACATTGCCATTCTTGCTACTCCAAAAGTGATGAACCTGGGTTCTTCCAATATCTATCTTCGTGATGGGTGGAACTCAGACACGCTTCAAACACCTGAATTAACAGTTGTAAAAGGAACTTCTGATATAGAGATTGGACGCTCAACAAAGAGGAACTTCTTTATCTCAAGAAAC
>CAMLET010000251.1 GCA_946479125.1 uncultured Flavobacteriales bacterium | reverse complement strand
CTGGGTGGAATCCTGATCGAAGGAAATATCAAAAATCAATCCTTGGAATACGTGATCTTTGGATTGGGAATAAATCTGAAAAAGGAAAACGATGTTCCGAAAAGTACCAGTTTAGAGGATCATGCTTTGGTTCTTTCTCCTTTTGAATTTTTGACGACACTTTTACCCAAGCTACAAATGCAGTTTGAGCTTTGCCAGCAATTTGCGTTTCAGGAAATTCAGAAGCAATACATGGATTTTCTGTGGCGTCTGAACGAAGACCAGGTAATTTCCAATGCCGCAGGTGAAACGTTTATGGGGCGAATAATTGATGTGGATGAAACGGGTTCAGTGGTTATTCAGTCGGATGAAGGGATAAAGGCTTATGGATTGCAGGAAGTGAGGTTTAATTATTAGAGATGTTATCTCGACTACGCTCGATAACCTTAAAGTATGGGATGGTGACTGAGCGGAGTCGAAGGCACAATCACTCAAACTTCAACTGAAGCTTT
The DNA here is from genome assembly GCA_946479125.1 of uncultured Flavobacteriales bacterium. Next base: position 4,964 of record CAMLET010000251.1, on the reverse strand, counting down.
TTCGTCATGCTTTCAAAAAGAGCAGTCAATGGTTTCTGAACCATCATTTTCATGAACATGTTCACTTCGCCTTCAAATTGAAGGAAACCTGAGCATGATTTTGCGTCTATTGCTTTGATGTGAACAGACAATTTGTAGGGAAAAGGACCTTTATCACCATCGTTCATATCAATTCTTTCTGAATCCACTTTTTCGGTGATGATAAGAGGAATTAGAATTCCACCTTGTACTTTGAAGCTACAACCTTTATCATCTGCCTGAAAATCCGAAATCTTGTCATGCGGCAATAACTGCTCTATGTTCTTAGGAATACAAAGAAATTCGAACACTTCTTTTGCAGAAGTTGAAATGGATGTTTCAGTGCCTTTAATTGTCATCGTTTATGGTTTCCAAGTGTCTGGTGATTTACGCCATTCTTTCAATGAAGTAACATCAGATGCATTAATGTATTCCAATTTTACTGCCTGATCGATCAAATGTTCGTAATCCGTTAAAGTTACGAAAGCACAATCAGCTTTGTCAAAGTTTTTCAAAGCGATATCAAACTCATACGTGAAGATAGCAACAAGACCTTTAACATCACAACCAGCTTCTCTTAAAGCTTCAACTGCCGTTAATGAACTTCCGCCTGTTGAGATCAAATCTTCCAAAACAACAATTTTTTGTCCTGGTTCAAAATGACCTTCAATTTGATTTCCTAAACCATGCCCTTTTGCTGAACTTCTTACATAGATGAAAGGAATTCCTAGCTCCTGTGCAACCAAAGCACCCTGTGCAATTCCACCTGTCGCTACACCTGCAATTGCATCTGGTTTCCCAAAGTGCTCTAAAATTGCTGTTGCGTAAGCCTGACGAATGTGTGTGCGAATTGCTGGGAAAGAAAGCGTTTTTCTATTGTCGCAGTAAATAGGCGATAACCACCCTGAAGCCCAGGTAAACGGATTACTTGGCTGTAACTTTACTGCTTTAATTTGTAATAAAAATTCTGCTATTTTTAACGCTTGGTCTTTGTTTGAAATCATGCCGCAAATGTACAAAGTTTTTATTGATAACGTCGAAGTTCGCTTTGTTCAACAGAGCAAGAAATCGAAAGGAAAAGGAATTGTCTTTTTAGAACTCTCAGATTTTGAGTCGAATAGTGACTTTTTTAGAATGCTTTTAGATTATAAGGAAGCTGATCTTGTTGTGATAAATTGTGTGAATGTGGAAGCAGATTTTAAGCGCGTTTTCAGATCTTACACTAAAATTAGTGCCGCTGGTGGAGTAGTGAGGCGTAAAAAATCCATTTTGGTCATTAAACGCCTTGGAAAATGGGATTTGCCGAAAGGAAAGATTGAAAAAGGCGAATTGCCGCAAATTGCAGGTTACCGGGAAATTGAAGAAGAATGCGGAATTCAGGGGCATGTTCTGTTTGATGTTATTGGAGAAACATATCACACCTACACGTTCAAAAATAAAAAAGTTCTGAAGCGCAATTATTGGTATTATTTCCTGTATTCCGGACCTAAGGAGTTAACTGCGCAAACAGAGGAAGATATTACAGATGCGAAATGGGTGAAAAAGGCCGAATTGAAGAAAATTAAGCGCAATACCTATGCTTCAATTAAGACTGTTTTGAAAATGTGGGAGAAAAAGTTTGGATAAAATTTTGTTAACGCAACAGTACTTTTCGAAATCTATTGTATTCTTGTAAAGTAAAAACTATAAAGATGAAAGCATTATTGATATTGGCTTGTTCACTTTTAACTGTTGGAGCAATGGCTCAAACAACAGAACCAGCTAAAGAAACAAAACCAAAGAAAGAAAAGATTGCGAAGGTTAAGAAAGCTCCGGTTGAGTTTAAAACCCTGGTTATTGAAATGAATGATATTCCATACGGAACGGATACGTCATTCGTTTTTGAGTTTAAGAATAACGGAAAAGAGCCTGTAATGATTACAGAAGCTAGACCAAGCTGTGGTTGTACAACTCCTCAAAAACCAACTGAGCCGCTTAAAAAAGGAAAAACAGAAAAATTGGTTGTGAAATACGATACAAAACGTATTGGTGCGTTTACAAAAACGATCACTGTTACAACAAATGTTTCAACTGAGCCTATAATCCTTACAATTAAAGGAACAGTATTGCCTCAACAAACAGAAGGAACCCAAGAAGGGCACGAAGGACACGGTCATTAATTTGCCACCACGGATTTATATAGAAAGCCTGGACATTTCGTCTGGGCTTTTTTGTTTTCGGATATTTACGAAAGATTCCCGTGATTTTGTTTCCCACAGATGCACAGATAAATGCTCGCCTACCGGACGAGCTGTGTGAAATAAGATTGATCAGAAAGCACTTTTATAAGAGTAAGTGGCGACTGGCGGTTGTCGAGCGGAGTCGAGATATAAGCGCCACAACAATCTGTACATCTGCGGGAAATTTGCACAGGTTTTTATGGAGAATTATGGCAAAAAAGAGCCCAGACATTTATAGTCTGAGCTCCATCTATTCTTGTTTGAAGATTCTTAGTCAACAATCTTGATTGATTCGATTCTATCTCCTTGTGCAATTGCATCAATAACATCCAATCCATCAATCACTTTTCCGAAACATGTGTGATTTCTGTCTAAGTGTGCAGTGTTGTTTCTGCTGTGACAAACGAAAAACTGAGATCCACCAGTATTTCTTCCGGCGTGAGCCATTGATAAAACACCACGATCGTGATATTGATTTCCACCAGTTAATTCGCAATCAATTTTGTAACCCGGACCACCAGTTCCTGCCATTCCAGTTGCTCCTTCACGTGTATTTGGACATCCACCCTGAATAACGAAATCAGGAAGAACTCTGTGGAAAGTCAAACCATCATAATATCCTTCTTTTGCCAACTTAACAAAGTTTGCTACTGTATTCGGTGCATCTGCTTCGTAGAATTCTACGGTCATAGCCCCTTTTGCTGTTGTGATAATTCCTTGCATTGTAAATTTTTTTTGCAAAGATAGTGAAAGACAAAAGACAAAAGATAAAAGACGAGAGAAAGCGAAGCTTTTGAAGACGAAGGTAATTTGCTACAGCAAATGTTACCTGAGGTAGACAAAAGACTGGAAAAAGTTGTTTTCGATATTTCGAATTTGTCTGGTCAACCTTCGATACAATTTTGACATTTTGTTACACTACAGTCGAAATCACTCAGTCTGACATGAAACTTATCAGGTCACACTGAGTGATTCGTGCGGAAGGACGAAATGAATCGAAGTGGGGCCATTCTTCAAATCTTAAAAATAGTTTACAGGGTAAATATTTTTGATTAAAGCATCAAATATCTAAATCACTATTGCTTAATTTTACCCCATGAAAATTTCAGAAGCTTCTCGCAGTGATTTCAAACAGTTTTCGACATTCTCGAAAGCATTTACCAATCAGGATTCCTTTGATGCGTTTTTGCATCGACCATTGAATTCGGTGAATGATTTGAAACTACAGGCTGAAGAAAAAACGGCATTCTATTCAAAGGAGAACAGAAGTGTTCTGGTGAATGTGCTTGGTGATCAAATGCTTGAATTCGCTTCTGAAAGTCAGCGGAAAAACCTACAACTTTTGGAGCAGGAAAGTACGGTTACTATTACCACCGGACATCAACTGACATTGTTCGGGGGACCACTTTACCTGGTTTATAAAGTAATGCATGTCGTAAAGTTGGCTGAAGAGTTCAACGCTGCATCTTCGATTCAAAAAGCAGTTCCAGTATTTTGGATGGCGAGTGAAGACCATGATTTTGAGGAAATTTCTACAGCAACTTTATTCAATCAACAATTAAAATGGGTGACCGATCAAACAGGTGCGGTCGGTCGAATGAATACCACGGAGTTCATGGAAGTTTATTCCACTTTTTCAGAGGTATTTAAAGGAAAAGAAACTGCCATTCAACGATTGCTATCTATCCCAGTTGATGACAATTATGCCGTTTACTTTCAACGTTTTTTGATTGAGCTTTTTGCTGATTACGGTGTTTTAGTTATTCAACCGGATGATGCAAGATTGAAGACATTGTTTTTACCTTCTATCTTAAGTGAATTGGCGAGTGAAACTTCGTTGAAAGCTGTTGAAACAACAAATAACGAATTGATTAAAGCGGGTTACACGCCTCAAGCAATTGCTAAAAACTGCAACTTGTTTTTACTGAAAGAAGGAAAACGCACAAGAATAGATAGAATTGAAAAAGGTTTTGCCGTTGATGGTGAAGTGTTTTCGAAAGAAGAATTGGAGACGTTGGCAACGAATTCGCCCGAATCTTTTTCGCCTAATGTCATTCTTCGACCTGTTTACCAGGAAACAATTCTTCCAAACATCTGCTACGTTGGTGGTGGAGGTGAAATGGCTTATTGGGTTCAGCTGAAAGGTGTTTTTGAGACAAAAAATATTCCTTTTCCAATTATCGCTCAACGAAACTCGGTGATTTTGATCGATGGCGGAACAGAGAAGAAATTGAATGCTATGAATTTATCATGGCTTGATTTTAAAGACGATAACGAACAACTAAAAAAATCGCAATTGGCTTTGTTGAGTGGGGAAGATGTTGATTTTTCTGAATTGACTTCGGCGATGAATGTGTTGAAGGAAGCTATGGTTGAAAAAGCTTCTAAGACGGACAAATCCTTAGAATCCTTTGCTGAAGCAGAAGTCGTTCGGGTTCAAAAGCAAATTGAAAACTTCGAACAGCGTATTATCAAGCAGGTAAAACAGAAAAACGAGGTTCAACTGAAACAGATCGATACTGTTGCCGACAAGCTGTTTCCATCAGGTGGTTTGCAGGAACGTCATTTTCACTGGCTGCATTTTGCACCATCAGGAAATTTTGATGAATTGTTCAAGGCGATATACGATGGAATAGAGCCTTTTAATTCAAATTTCATTGCAATTCGTAGCTAAAAGACGAAAGGAATATACTATTTTCGGCCTCCTTTCGTTTTGAAACTGATGAA
>CAMLET010000250.1 GCA_946479125.1 uncultured Flavobacteriales bacterium | reverse complement strand
AGACTCAATTATCTGATGTTTCCATTTAACGTTATGCGCATTGTTAAAAGAAACTTCAGATCGAAAGCATAACTGAGCAACAGGGAATTCCGTTTTCAAAAAGTTAATACCTTTTTCTGTCAATTCACCTTCACCAACCCACTCAGAAAATTGATGATAGATTGGATTAATGAGGATTTTTTGTCCAAACTTCACTGTAAAGGGACAAACCATTCCGCCGGTTTTGGTTTCGTTATAGAGAATTGTCCAGTCTCCGATCAAAGCATTTAGATACCCCGATCTCGAAAACACAGAAGCACCAGATTGTTCAACGAGTAAATCCCATTGCTGCTGTTCTTCGGCATTTGGATGCACAAAATGAAATGTTTCGTTTTGCATTGGGAACGAAATTACAGAAAGTGTTTGATTTGATTATTGTATATTGGCATTCTATGAAAGAAATTGAGCGTAAGTTTTTGGTAAACGATGAAATTCAGCAAATCTTATTGAATCTGAGTCCAAAAAAAATTCAACAGGGTTATTTGGCAGAAAACGATAAAGGCGTTGTACGTGTAAGAACGAAAGGTGAAAAAGGTTTTCTGACGATTAAAGCAGCGAACATTGGCGTTTCACGTGACGAATTCGAGTACGAGATTCCATACACAGACGCTGAGGAAATGCTAAAAATCTTTTGTTCTACCTCCATTTCAAAAGAAAGGTATACGATTAATTACGGTCAGCATTTATGGGAAGTGGATGTTTTTCATGGGAAACTGGAGGGTTTGATTGTAGCAGAAATAGAATTGCAATCAGAAACGGAGGAATTTGAGTTACCACGCTGGATTGATAAAGAAGTGAGTGATGACAAGCGTTATTTTAATTCGAATCTGATTAAATTGGAGAAAATTCCCGTTTAAAAAAAGAACTTACTATTCAATTAAACGCAAAGAAAGAAGAGCGCAAAGAGAATAGACTAATAAGATTATAACCACAAAAAAAGCCGGTTCAGAAATTTCTGAACCGGCTTTTTCAATTCATATCCCGATAGCTATCGGAACGTAACTCGTAACTTTTAACTCATCACTATTTTTTCAGTTCTTTCTCGCACTCACCAATCATATAAGTCGTGCTCATATATCCCCAGTAAGGTTTATCCAATGAGTAAGTGGTAATCAACTTGAATTTCTCCTCAGACTTCTTGAAATACTCAAAAGCATTCTTTGCTCCACCACCAAACATTTTAGGCGTGTAATAAAGTGAATACCCCTTTGATAAGTAAATATGCGGATTGTTTTCGTTCTCTTTCTTCGCCAGCTCTAAGTTGTCTTCGAAAATTTTCCCGTATTCTTTCCATCGGCTTTGAGGATCAACTGCCAAACGTGCGTTAGCAACCATAGCCGTCAATACATAAACCTCATCTTTCAACGGACAAGCTGTTTTCACCACATCAAGTGATTTATCAGCAGCATCCAGATACAAGTCTTTCATTTTAGCTGTTGCTTTCTCATCAAAATAGGTCATTTGAATTGCGGCATAAGCGGAATAGTAATTGGAAATCCAGTTCGTTGGATACTTTGCTTTCACTTTATCAATTTTAGCTCCAGCCATTTTCCACCCCATCAAGGTTGAAATGGTATCCATATTTGAGCATACCGGTGTCAATTCCACCATTACTAAACTGTCTTCCTTTTGTGCCATAACCTGGCTTCCGATTAAAAGAGCAGCAATTGCGATTACTTTTTTCATATTGTTTATTATTGGTCTATACTTAATTGAGAATTGAAAAATGGAGAATTGAAAAGAACCACATTCTATCTTCTACATTTTCAATTTTAAATTTTCCATTATTATAATTCGTCTTTATTAAATTCGCTAAGCGATAAATTCACTCCGAAGAACAAGGTAAAATAGAATGGGGGTTGAATTTCGTAACGCTCAGCACCATCTATGCTGTAACGGTAACCCAATACATTCTTTCTATTCGTAATGTTGTCCATTGCAAGGTAAACCACCGCGAACATTTTCTTAATTGTTGTCAAATAACTTACCGTCAACGCTACATTTTGGTAAGCTGGTGCACGGTCACCCAAAAACTGCGCCGAATTTGGATTGTAGTACGGTCGACCACTTGTATATGAATACGTTGCAGAGAAATTGGTTTGTGCTTTCATCCAGAAATACTTCATTACCACATTCAAATTGTGATCTGAAATATAGTCAGGTGTCACCTTATCGCTATAATTCTGGTACAAGCGTTTTGTATCGATGTAACTGTAAGAGATCCAGTAATCAAAGTTTTCGATCGACTTCTTATCGCGGAAGAAGAAATCAATTCCCTGAGCGTAACCCGATCCCGAATTATCTACTTCTCCTAAATTGAAACGGAACTGGTTTGGTGTATAAGCCACTCCTTTTTCACGAACCAATTGATTGTATGACTTGTAATACCCTTCAATACGGAACACTCTTCCTTTGTCGATCAACTGATAGTTTGCCATATAATGCACCGAATGTTGAAAATCCGGACGATATCCCTGTATCAAATACATTGTTGGAGCAGTTTGGTAAAACATTCCGGTTGCCAACGAGATTTGTCCGTTCTTACTTGTTTTGATTGCAGCTGCAAAACGTGGTGAAATGTTCCCCTTTGCCAGCAAAGTTGAATACTCAGCTCTCACTCCAGGTTTAATAGCTACTCTGCGTAAGGGAAGAATATCTGCTTCCACATAAGCAGCACTCAACAATTCTTCAAATTGTCCAATCAAGGTATCAAACTTTTGGGTAAAACCGTAACGCTGAATTTCAGTTCCCATCAACATGCGAAAACGTGTGTTGTGATTGTAATTCATTTCGGCACGTCCCTGAACACGCTCATCATGACGATACATATCGTATACATCGAATTTAATTCTATCTGTATTGCTACTGACAGAAAGCGCTCCAAAATAAGACCAACTGTTATTGATGTAATCCTTGTATGAAGCGTTCATATAAGTGTTCTCATTATCAATCCCAAACTTGATCTTCTGTGTTGGATCGGCTGGATTATTGATTTGAATCCCCGTTGAACTGTAGGTTTGATTCACTTGTCCTTTAAACAAGCCTTTCGTCGGAGTTTGTGTCAAAAACCTTCCTGAGAAACCGAATCCCTGAGGAACTTTGTAAAAATCAACACTTGGTTTGGCAAGCAAGAAGAATGGAGACAAATTGGTGTAATTGGTGCTCACTTCCACAGCACTTTTATCCATCAATCGTGATCCGGCAAAATATACTCCTGCGAAATTCGCTCCCAGGTTAATATCCGATTTATCAGGTAAATCATTTGTCGATAGATCCAAAACGGCAGACATAGCTTGTCCGTAACGCGCGGTGTAACCACCAGTACTAAAAGCAGTTCCTTTAAATTGAAAAGGATTGAAACGCGTTCGTTGTGCCACTCCCGGAACGCTTGAATTGAAGGCATTCTGAGCGATCATTCCATCCACAATAACAGAAGCTTCGTTTACATCCCCACCACGAACCATGATTCCGGTTTGATCTCCACCATTACGCTGAACACCGGGAAGTGTTTGTAATGCACCAGCGATATCACCTTGTCCACCGGCAGTTGTAACAATATCGATTGGATCTAAAACAGCAACTGTTCTGTCGTTTGAAGCTTTAATACTTCCCGCGGAAATTACTACTTCTTCGATTTCCTTATCCTGAGCGATTGTAAGATCCTTCTTCATTTCGCCTTCCACCAATTCAATAGGGAAAAATTGAAGTTCAATCGTTTCCTTCTCGACAGAAATACGCTGAGTACCAGAGGCAAAAGTCAAAAGCGAAAAAGCCCCAGTTGCATCAGTAACCGTAATATCTGTAGTTCCTTCGATAGAAACAACAGCTTCAGCAACCGGTTTACCTTGTTTATTGGTTACAACACCGGTAATGGTTGTTTGACCGAAGAGCTGACTTATTGAACACAAAAGGGTAATAAGTAGTAATTGTATTTTCATGCGACAAAATTATTGGACAAAATTGAATATTGATTGATTTTATCACAATACTTTTTCGGTCAACGGTAGAATAAAATAGGTGAACTACTCTAACTCCGCTTTCAGGTCTTCTTTTAACGCGTCGAAAACACAGCCACCATACTCAACTGTAAACCATTGATTGAACAATTCCAATGTAGGAGTTGGAATCTCGTCGTCGTCGTCTGTAAGCGCTTCGCATTCGTTTACAAAGATCTTTTTGAAGTTACGTTCGATCACCGGTTCCACTTCCATGGCGTCTTCGTCAACCAAATAAACACTTGGCTCCATCTCATCCGCCTCGTCGAACATGTAATCTTCGTCTTGTTTCTTTGCCCAATCGCAAAAATCCTGTTTTGGTCTTACCAATAGAAAACCTCTATTCAATATTTTCATAACTATTCTTTATTTCTCGTTCTTCACCCTTCACTACTCGCTTCCAACTGGCTTTACCGGTAGGTTTTGATTCTACCATGTATAACCAATTCTCCTTTTCACGCTTTTTAAAGAATTGCGATCGAATTGTTTCTTGCCTGATTGCTTTGTTGGCCTCAATATAGTAGATATATGAATCACCCACAAAAAAATAAGAATACTTTCCTTTTACCTTTATGTTACCTCCAATGGTATACGAAGTTCGCTTCGCCCCAAAACAGTCGATCCAGTTATAAAATGCATTTTTTGTCAGCAAACTATCCTTGAATTTGAAATAAAGCAGCACCAAACTATCCTTCTCCCCTTTTACAATCCATTTTTCTGTTTTTGACGCTCCGAAACGGTCCGGAAAAAGAACTGTATCCCACTTTTGCCAGGTATCATTTGGTCGAATGGAATCGATCAACGACAAATACGCACTTTCAGTTGGTTTCTCATTGGAAACAGAATCGATTGTCAAATCTGGGTGATCCTTGGGTTTACTATTCGGGGAAAGATCGCTGTAATTGACAGCTTCGCCTTCGCCTTCACCTGAGCCGCAAGACACAAACGTGCAACTTAGCAATATTGTTAAGATGTAAATAAATAACTTCATTAAATCGATTTAATTACAGAACACGTTTGAACGATATCTTCTGCAGTAATGTCTAAATGTGTCACAAAACGAATCATTCCCGGACCAAAAGCCGAAGTTTTGATTCCTTGAGCAGCTAACTTTCCAATGTACTCGTCACGCTGAGATTCATCTTTCAAAACAGCTACAGCAATATTCGTTTCTACCGGAATACATGAATCTACCCAGGAAACAGCATTCAACGCATTTTCAAGTTGTTTGGCATTTTCGTGATCAATCTTCAAACGCTCCACATTGTTTTTTAGTGCGTACAATCCTGCTGCTGCTAAAAATCCGGCCTGACGCATTCCGCCACCCATTACTTTCCGCACGCGACGTGCTTTGTGAATGAAATCTTTTGGTCCAACCAAAACAGAACCAACAGGAGCTCCCAAACCTTTGGAAAGGCAAATCG
>CAMLET010000249.1 GCA_946479125.1 uncultured Flavobacteriales bacterium | reverse complement strand
CTTTTTATAGCCTTTTTCGCATTCAGAGAATACTGGAATTGAACGTAAATAGAGTCCTGATGCATTGCAGTATGACTTTCAGTAAGAATACGCTCTTTCAACTCTTGCGGGAAATTTGCCAATGGTAAAGAAGATACAATGGCATCTGCTTTTGTGCAGTTATGCTGTGCAAGGTATTCGGAAATTTTCTCTGCTGAGTCGTGAATCAAATGAACACGTTTATCATTGATTTTGCTTTTCAATAGATTCATGAAATTGTCATTCAATTCGAAAACAAGAAGGATAGCGTCCTCGTTCATTTTCTCCATAATGCGCTCAGTGAAAACCCCGGTTCCAGGACCAAGTTCAACAATTACATTTGCTTTCTTAAAGTCAATGGATTCAAGCATTTTTTTAGCAAGAAAGGGTGAACTGGGAGCCATTGCTCCAACCATTTTTTTCTCACGCCAAAAATTAGCTACAAAACTCTTCTTACTCATGGGTTATGCTTGAATTGCGAATTTACCGTTGTTTACAATACCATAAACAAATCCAGTTAATTCTTTTCCAAAAACAGGTGAATTTTTGGTGGGTAAATTATTCGATTCTGAATTGAATGTCCACGTTTTCGTAGGCGAAAAAATGGTGATATCCGCTTTTGAACCTTTGTCTAACTTATTATCTTCCAGTCCTAAAATGGTTCTTGAAGTTCCAGTAACGGCTTTAACGAAGGTATTCAAATCAAAGTCCGCTGTTGAATTCAATTCCGAAAACAATGTTTGTAAAGTCATGTTTCCAAATTTCGCCAAATCAAACTCTAATTCTGTTTCTTCTGTATCATTTGGACGGTGATCGCTCACAATTGAATCAATCGTTCCGTCTTTCAATCCGCTCCAAAGTGCTTTTCTGTCGTTGTCTGTTCTGAAAGGTGGCATTACTTTAAAACAAGCATCAAAATTCACCACATCTTTTTCTGTGTAGATCAAATGCTGTGCGTGAACATCAGCTGTAATGTCTAGACCTTTTTTCTTTGCAGCACGAATCAGTTCAACGCTTTCAGCACAAGAGATTCCAGTGAAATGTAATTTCCCGCCAGTATATTCCACCAAGCGAATGTTGCGTTCAACCTGAATGATCTCGGCAATTGTTGCATCTGCTTTTAATCCGGTTAGAGTGGAAGCATAGCCTTCGTTCACCATTCCTTTTCCGGCGATAGAATTGTCTCTTGCAAAAGTGATTACTGTTCCGTTGAAATTCTTACTATACAATAAAGCACGGTATAAAATTCCTGAACTAACCGGAACCAAATCGTCGGTAAACAAACGAACTCCGCTTTTGAACATGTCGTACATTTCAGAAAGATGCCCGCCGTGCATTTCGTGTGTTATACTTCCAAGCACGTGTGCAGTACAAGCATTGTTTTCTGCCTGACGCTGAACATATTCTACAGTAGTTTTTCGGTCGATAACCGGTAATGTTGAAGGTAAAACGCCAACATGAGTAAATCCACCAGCTGCTGCGGTATCTAAACCTTGTTGAACAGTTGATTTGTGTTCTTCTCCCGGATCGTTAAAGTGTGCTTTCAAATCGGCCCAACCTAAAGAAATATGAAGATTTTCTCCATCAATAACAACCGCACTTTCGGAGTTTACCGTTTCATTAAAAGATTGAATAACTCCATTTGAAATGTACAAATCCCCAACCTGATTGTTCCAGGGAGAATTTGCATCAACTATTTTCGCTTGTTTAATAACTAATTCCATGTTTCTATTTCTTAAAGAAAAGTACCACAAACATTTCCGCAAGAATAAAGATAATTGCAAAAATGACACACCATTTCCAATAGGTAATAGGTTGGTCTAATTTTAAAAATGATGCTCCGGACCAATTTTTGGCCTCGTAAATATCCATTGATTTTATTCCGGCAAGTTCAAACTTACTTTCAATTTCTTCTTGTGTCAAGCTGTTTACAAGCGATTCTAACCTGTTGTAGTTTACAGAACAAGCTCCAACGGTTTTGTCTTGTTGCACCAGTTTATAATTTCCGGCAAGTAACTGACGAACTGCTTCAATTCCCTGAACTTTGAGGTATGACAGTTGATTCTGAACGAATAACTGCGGAATGAAACTTTGATCTTTCGAGATCATTTTTAGTGGAACTTCCGTGTTCTGAACTTTCACAGGGTACTTTCCATCCTCACCGATTATAAGGAAGTAAGGTGCTTGTCGCTGGCTCAATTCTCCGGTTCTTAGTAATAAGGTAGAAAACAACTGATTCGCCGTAAAGCTTCCATATTCTTCACCAAGTGGAGTTGAAAGTGCATAAACCGAATAATCACCAGTTCCTTTAACGAAGAATGGTGTTCCATTTTCGTGCTGAATAATTCCTACAGAATAACTTTTGTTTGATTTGGAATAGCGAACAGCTTTCTTTACAACCGGAAGTGAAATGTTATCAGGTCTCTTCTCGAAAACGCCATTGAAATAGGAATCACCTGTATTGATCTTCTTTAACGACAATCCGTTACTCTGCATTCCTGCAATTTGTGGTAATTGAACTTTCGAAAGTAAACTGTTCCAACCTGAAGTTGTTGGATTACTTCCCGGAATGAGTAGGAGCGTACCACCTTCTTTTGTGAATTCAAATAAATGCTGTCCGACAGATGAAGGAAGATTGTTTGCTCCATTTATAACAACAATATCTGCATCGTTCCCAGTCGTGGAAGTGAATTGCTGTACATTCATTTCTTCCACCTGATAGTAACTATCGAGCTTATAAACTCGGGCAATGTTGTCAACAGCTTCTTCACCGTCAAGAATGATCACTTTTCCATGTTCCTTCACTTCCAATGAAAAGAAGAAAGCATCGTCCTGCGTCATTTGCTTGTCGTTGATACGAACTGATCCGGAAACATTTCCAACTTCAGGATTAAAGTAAGTGACTTCTAATGTGTCTGAAGAATTCGGCTTTAGATCGGAATAAACATCTCTGTTCAGACTTCCAATTTGAAAAGAAACTTCAATGTTTTTAACTGCTTCGTTGCTCGAGTTGATTACTCGTGCATAAATCACCTGCTCATTTCCTTTCTTGTGGATAGGCGATTTAAACCAAACTGAATCGACATAAAGATTTCCTGATTTAACAGGTTTAAGAATCACAGGATAGATGGTTCCAAGCCATTCATTGCTCTTGTATTCCTTCAACTTACCAAATGTAGATTTCTGGAAATCTGAAAGATAGATCAGTTGTTTGTTGGCATATTTCTGTCCGCTAAGTTCTGTCTCACTCAACCATTGCTGCCACCAGCCTGTAATACTTTGGGCCGAACGAACAAGTGGCGTATAATCCAGATCTTCAATTTTCTCTAAACACTTTGCTTTGTTAAGTGTTTGCTTTTCTTCACTTCCCAATTCGTTCGTGAAAAGTAGAAACTGAGCATCACGCGGAGCATCATTGACAATGGAACGGGCTAATTCTTTTGATTGCGAAAGCATTTCGCCCGATTCTCCTAATCGCGACATAGAGAAGGAATTATCCAGATAAATACCAATAATCTGCTTTCCAGCGTTGGTTTTAGATTGTGTAAGCGGTTTGAAAGGTTGTGCAAAAGCGAAAACCAAGAAAGCAAAAGCTAAAGCACGACAAGCAAAAATAATCCACTGCTTCAGTTTTCGAACGCTTCGTTGTTCTTGTTCAACTGATTTTAAGAAAGTTAAACTTGAGAAATAAACCGTTTTATACCGTTTGAAATGAAAAAGGTGGATGAGAAGCGGGATAAGAATAACCGCGAGGGCAAATAAAAATTCAGGATACACCCATTTCATGGTGCTAAGATAATTACGAATTGCGAATTACTAATTACCAATTAACAGAGTTTTTCCTAGATTTTTGAACAATTTCCAATTTGTAACTCGTCGTTTGTAATTAGTAATTACCTAAAAGCCTTCAAAAGCCCCCAATCCAAATAACGCAAAATCGTATTTACAAGGATCATTCCGATCGAATTCCACCAACGTTTCCTGAATTTCTGCAACAGATTTCCAGTCGTTTTGAGTACGATTCAGAATTCCGAGTTTTCGTGCAACATTTCCTGTATGAACGTCGAGTGGGAGGTGAAGTTCGCTCATGGGAACAGAATTCCAGATTCCAAAATCGACGCCTTTATTGTCTTTTCGAACCATCCAGCGCAAATACATGTTGATGCGTTTTGCACTTGATCCTTTTAACGGATTGGCAATGTGCTTTTCTGTTCTATCAGTAAATGGCTGTTGTGTAAAAAGTTCTCTAAAGTTGACTATTCGTCCAAAAGCTCCTGAATGTTCTTTGTGATTAGAGAACGCACCTTCAAGACCATTATGATTTGTGTATAATCTATTCAATGCAACAAAGAAGGAATTCAAATCCACATCATTGAACGTGCGGTGAACAAATTTCAGCTTTTCTTCCTGATAATTTAGAATAAAATCGTGTGGAGAATTGTCCATGATGTTCAGGATTCTTTCACCACTTGTAATGATCGATTTACGATTTCCCCATGCGATAGTTGCCACAAGAAATGCAGCAATTTCTATGTCTTCTTTCTTCGTGAAACGATGTGGAAGCTGAATTGGATCAGTACCTATAAAATCGGGATTGTTGTATTGTTCAGCTTTACTTTCCAGTAATTCGAACAATTCGACTTTTGACATATTAAATTACGATTGATCCGTCTTGCATGTGTAACGTTCTGTCTGCCATTGCTGCCAATTCGTTATTATGTGTTACAATAACGAAAGTTTGTCCAAACTCAGAACGCAAGTCTAAAAACAGTTTGTGTAATTCCTGTGCATTTTTAGAATCCAGATTTCCTGAAGGTTCATCGGCAAAAATCACGGAAGGATTGTTCATCAAAGCTCTGGCAACCGCTACACGTTGTTGTTCACCACCAGAAAGTGCTGTTGGACGATGAGTTGCTCTATTTTCCAAGCCTAATTTCGAAAGCAATTCCATTCCACGCGCGCTAGATTCTTTGATGGTTTTTCCACCAATCAAAGCAGGCATAATTACATTTTCCAATGCATTGAATTCAGGAAGTAATTGATGAAACTGAAACACAAAGCCGATTTCCTTATTTCTGAACTTCGAAAGTTGGTTATTGGAAAGAGCAAAGGGATTTACACCATTCAGCTGAATTTCGCCTGCATTTGGTTTGTCCAGTGTTCCTAAAATCTGAAGTAAGGTTGTTTTTCCAGCGCCGGAAGAGCCAACTATCGAAATAATTTCACCTTTTTCAATGTGTAGATCAACTCCGTTTAAAACAGACAGATCTCCAAATTTCTTGACAATTCCTTTAGCTGTAAGCATAATTACTTGTTCATCTTTAAAGAATGTCCCATTTTGTCGACCTTCGTTTGCAAGTATTTTTCGTTGTGAACATTGCGTCCAACTTCGATAGCAACTGTATCAACAATCTCTAGTCCGTAACCGATAAGTCCGGAGCG
>CAMLET010000248.1 GCA_946479125.1 uncultured Flavobacteriales bacterium | reverse complement strand
TTATGCAGGCGACGGTTCTCATCCGTCATTAGAAGGAACTTACTTAATTGCATGTACGTTCTATGCTTCGGTATTTCAACAAAGTCCGGTTGGTGTGGCTTTTTTAGGAGGAGTTGATCCTGCTACCGCAGCAATACTTCAAAACGCAGCAGCAGTTTCCGTACTGGATGACTTAGAACTTTATAGATTACATTCTGCAGAAAACACAACCGTATCCGATTTTGACTGGAACCTGGATGTAAATGGACTTCTAACGGCAAACTCTACCTCAATTCGCGCAGAAGAACTGGATTGGTATGTGGATGGAGCACATTATACAACCGAAGATATCTCGCATCAATTCACAAATCCGGGATTCTATACCATTACACTTATTGCTTCTTCAGAATGCAACAGCGATACAATTGTGGCTTATATAAATTACAATAACGCCAGTCTTTCAGGAAATGAAGCTTCTACGGTTCAGATTTATCCAAATCCTTCAAATGGAAAAATTCACGTTGATGGAATTCAGAATGCTTCGGTTTCTATTTATGATCTAAACGGCAGATTTCTCTTCACAAAACAAGTGATAAATTCAAGTGTTGATCTGGTAGAATTGAAAAGCGGATTGTATTTCATTCAGGCAGATAACAGATTCTTCAGAATTCAAGTACAGCACTAAAAGTTATTTATCATCCCTGACGTTTTGTTGATGGTTCTTCTTGAATTTAGAAGGAGTGATGTTGTGGTGTTTTTTGAAGAAATGAATAAAGTGACTTTTGTCTGTGAAATTAAACTGATCAGCAATTTCATTGACTCTAAGATCACTGTGCTGTAAGCGGTTCTCAATCAGTTTCAGTCTGTAACTATCAATGTATTGCTGCATTGTACTGCCCGTTTCTTTTTTAAAGAATTTCCCCAGATAGTTCGCTGAAATATTGAATTTATCGCTAAGCGCAGAAACGCGTAATAACTGCGGATCATAAATGTTTGTCTGGATGTATTGTAAAATGTCCATAATCCTTTTATCACTTTTTTCTCCTGCATCAGAAGGAAACCGTGTAATAACGTTTCTGGCAACAATGATCAATAGTGCTTCAAAATAGCTGACGATTAATTCTTCACTATACAATCCCCTATTCTGATGTTCACGCATAATATCATTTAAGAGAGCTTTCGCAATTGCAGTATTCTTTCCTTCCTTCAAAACGCACCCCGGAACACTGTTCACATTACTCAAAACCAGTTCCAGCTTCTCAAATAAATGATTGGAAATATGCTTGAGGTGCGAGTTGTTAATACGAATGAAAAACAGCTGTGTTGTTGTTTCAAAAAAGAATTGGTGTGAATCCTGAGGGGCAAGAGCAAATAAATCGTTCTCTTTATACTTAATCAAGTTTTCATTGATTTGCTGGGTACCACTACCTGAAACAATATATACAAATTCGAAAAAGCTGACACTATGCATTCCTCTGGGACAAATATCCATAGGTGCTTTTAGCTCCAATTCAAACGGGCGGTACAAAATATCTTTCATGGAAAAATTATACTCTTTTACAGTGTAAAAATACAACTTTATTGATGTGTTTGACACTTAGCTTTGTATCATACAAAACACAGAAAAAATGAAAACAAACACTATGAAAGCAATGATCCTTGAAACTGTTGGTTCAGCATTAGTATTGGTAACATCAGAAAAACCAGTTCTTTCAAAAGGACAGGTTTTGGTAAAAATCTCCCATAGTGGAGTAAATCCTCTTGACCTTAAAATTGCAGAAGGAAAAGCTGATCATGCACAAACATCAGCTGGTGCTATAATCGGAATTGATATGTCGGGGACTGTTGTAGAAATTGGAGAAGGAGTTAGCACTTTAGCAGTTGGCGATGAAGTTTTTGGAATGGTTGGCGGAATTGGCGGTAATCAGGGAACATTAGCAGAATATATTGCGGTTGACGCAGATCACATTTCAATGAAACCAAAAAACAGTTCGATGAAAGAAGCTGCTGCAATCCCGCTAGTTTTTATTACGGCATGGGAAGGTTTGGTAGATCGTGCAAAAGTAAGCAAGGGACAAAAAGTACTTGTTCATGGCGGAGCTGGAGGTGTAGGTCAAATGGCTATTCAAATCGCAAAAGCGTTTGGAGCAGAAGTTTACGCAACAGGTTCTGGTAAAGATCTCACTTATCTAAAAAGCATGGGAGTAGTTGCAATTGATTACACAACAGAAAAACCGGAATACTATTTGCAAAGGTTGACTAATTCAGAAGGATTCGACATCGTTTTTGATACGGTCGGCGGAGCTACGTTGGATGCATCTTTCAATTCTGTAAAAACGTATACCGGACACGTTGTTAGTTCACTAGGTTGGGGAACTCACAGTATTGCACCACTTTCATTCAAAGGAGCAACCTACTCAGGAGTATTTACGCTTTTACCATTGCTTACGGGAAAAGGGAAAGCTCACCATGGAGAAATATTGAATGAGGCAAAAAAAATAATGGAATCGGGAAATCTGAAACCGCTTCTTGACGAATCCAATTTCGGGTTACAACAAGTGAATGAGGCTTATGAGCGAATTCAAAACAGAAATTCATTTGGCAAAGTAGTCATAAACGTTATTAGATAACAGTCTTTGCACTCATGTTTCTTAGCGCTTTTTTCACAAGGGAAACATGAGTGCAAAGCTTACATAATTAAGAATCGCCTTTTATCTTGATCTCACCTTCATCTACCAAAGGCTCATTATTCATTCTTAAGAAAAGTTGAATAAGTGCAATTACATCCTTTTCACAGTATTTCGTGATTCTTGGAAGATCTTTTTCTTCATAAAAAACTCTCGCCACATCAGCTCCCGAAATGTCGTCTTTAGGTGTTGGAATATTGAAAACATAACAAAGAAGCGCCAAACTAGTGTAAGCCTTGAAATCTCCGAACTTCCATAATTCCATGGTGTCGAGATGTGGAATTTCCCACGGTTTTTTACCTGCAATTTGGAGTACATGCGGCAATTTCATTCCATGTATCAACATTCGACGACACAAAAACGGAATGTCAAACTCTTTGGAATTATGCCCGCAAAGCACATTGTATCTCGGATGATCTTCCAATAACCCAATGAATTGTCTGAGCAAGGTTTCCTCATCTTCATGGGAAAAAGACGCTATTCGAATTTGTCTACCAGTTCTTGTTTCATTCAGGAATCCCACAGAAATACAAACTACCCGGGCAAATTCAGCTAAGATTCCTGCCTTTTCATTGTACACGTCTGCTTCTGTTTTGTCATCGGTTTTATAACGTGCATTTTTTGAATCGAAAAGTTTCTTTCCCGCTTCATCAAGATCATGATAATTGTAAAATACAGGCGCTGTTTCGATGTCGAAAAATAGAATGTGTTCAAATAGGCTTTTTGCAATCATAATGTTGTTTTCTAAATCAAATTAGACAAAAATATCTTTTCGATTGCACGAATTTTCAAAAATTTCTATTCGTTTTTGCGGTTTTCGCTACCTAAGGAATGTATTCCTTACTTTTGTTGAAAATCTTGAAATGGCAGAAGACCTTTTGATTGTTCAGGGTACGAAAGAAGAAAAATATTTGAGCTTATTGCCTCAGGTAAAGGCTTTGTATGATCCAACTGTTAATTCAACTGCCAATTTGGGAAACATCGCTTCTGTTCTGAACATGACTTTCGGGTTTTTTTGGGTTGGATTTTACCTTGTAGAAGGAAACGAATTGATCCTCGGACCATTTCAAGGACCACTTGCTTGTACACGTATTCCAAAAGGAAAAGGTGTCTGCGGAGCAAGTTGGGAACAGGATAAGACATTATTGGTTCCGGATGTTGAAGCTTTCCCGGGGCACATTGCTTGCAGTAGCGCTTCGAAAAGCGAAATTGTTGTTCCAATTAGAAATACCAAAAGAAATATTATTGGTGTTCTCGACGTTGATAGCGACAAGTTGAACGATTTCGATTCGGTTGACGACACTTACTTAAATGAATTATGCGCTTGGTTAGGCTCAGTTTTGTAGTATTTATTCTCGCAGCACTGAACTCTTGTGCCGATATCATTCCACTTCCGGGTGGAAACAGGGATGAAACTGCTCCAGTGCCAACTTCAATTAATCCTGAACCAGGAGCAACCGGAATTAAGCCAACAGAGGCAAAGTTGACTTTCAACGAATACATTACGTTAAAAGATCCTGCCACTTCTATTACGATGAGTCCTGACGTTGGTCCAATTACAGCAACTCAAGACAAAAAAACGATTATCGTAAGTTGGACACAGCCTTTGAAAGAGGAAACAACGTACATTCTGAGTTTAAATGGAACAGTTCGCGATTTAAACGAAGGAAACGACAGCATCATTCAGGTCGTTTTTTCAACCGGAAGCTTCATTGATTCACTTCAACATACGGGAAAAATTATTTCTGCGTATTCGGGTGAAATGCTGCAAAACGCAACTATTTGCCTATACGAAACAGACTCTATTCCCTTTGTAAATCAACCAAGTTATTTTGTTCGCAGCGATAAAGGAGGGAATTATCAGTTCAACTACATTCACGAGGGTCAGTACCAACTTTTCGCATTTCAGGATGCCAACAAAAATGGAAAAGTGGATGGTCCTGAAAATATTGCATTTGCTTCCGAAACGTTGAATATTACCGATACAATTCCCAGCAAATTGCGAATGTTCAAACCAAAAACAACGCAGAACAAGCTGAAAATTGCCATTGAAAAACCGGGAACAGCAACCCTCTCGGGAGTCAATTTCGACAGTACAGCCATAAAGATTAATGATAAAGAACCTTTTGTTCTAACTCAATTCAGGTTCGATTCTATTCGGGTCTTTCTTCCCTATTCATTGAACGACAATTACAGCTTCACCACTCCTACTGATACAATTGTTCGCCGACATGTTGTTGATGATCGAAAGGCAAATTTTGCAATTCGTCTGGAAAGTAATAAGCAATGGAAAAGTGGTGACACACTAAAATTCGGGACAAATGAATTTATTGAAGTTTTCGATCAGAGTACGTTGAAACTGGTAAACGATTACGGAAAAGAGATTCCGTTTGAAGCATTTATTCCAGAAGGGCAACTACAGATTCTCCCTAAAACTGAAGAAAACTTCACCGTTTTGTTCGGGAAAAATGCGCTAATGGGAAAAATGAATTTCAGTGATACTACTCGCTTCAAAATTGAAACTTTCACCACCCAAAAATTCGGCGAGATTTCTATTGATGTCAGCGCATTTGAAGGAAATTGGATCTTTGAATTGATTGATAACGTCAATACCGAACAAGGAAAAGTAGCTCAAACAAAAACGGGGAATGGCAAGACATTGATGTTTACTGGTTTAATTCCCGGACAATACAGTATTCGTTGTTTCAAAGACGAAAACAGCAATGGAGTTTGGGATTCTGGTGATTATTCAAAGAAAATTCAACCTGAAATCATGCTTCGTTTTCCGGTAAAACAGAAAGTTCGCGCCAACTGGGAAATCGAGGAAACGCTTTCTCCCA
>CAMLET010000247.1 GCA_946479125.1 uncultured Flavobacteriales bacterium | reverse complement strand
ATTCTTGGATTTGAACTGATGTATGATTTCTCACTTGCTTGATTGTATTCCAACTGCACAAAAGCTCCTCTATACTTGCGGTTAAAGATGCGCGTCCCCACTTGGAAAACACTACTTTTTTCCACAAATGGATTCAATGCAAATTGTCCGTAAAACACCGCAAAACCGGTTTTAATGCTTCCATCTAAACCTAAAACAGTATTGCTTTTTTCACCTGTCGCTTCCTCAATTGCGCTTGCGCCTGGAAGTGGTACATAATAAAGTGCTGAAGGTGCTTGTTTCGTAATGGAATCTCCTCTATACCACAAACCACCTTCAAATAGTCCGATAGATGAATTAGGTGTTGGATGAAAATAAAGAGTTGACATACTCACGGAAGTTGGTTCGTAAAACGCTTCTCCGTTCACTCCGCCAATTCTCCTCAGCATATTCATCCCACGCATGCGTACAAACTGATATTCGAAGCGCTTGGTGAATTTCCAGCGAAATCTCAAATTCATTGCACCGAGTGAATGATCGCTCCACAACATACTTCTGTAACCGCTGCCTACAAATAAGGAACTGTTTCCCCAGGTAACATCCATATTATTCATTAAACGGATGGTTACGCTACCAACTGCATAAGCATAGTCAAAACCATTGACATCAAACTGCTTTGTTCTTGCTCCACCGGAAATCACCCCATTCACTTGTGAGTACGTTCCGTTCGACTGATTGGGATAGAATTCGCCTTTACTCAGTGCATAAGCTCGGGCATAATCTGGTAGAATTGCCTGGTTTTCATAAAAAGATGTAGTAAAAAACACTCGTCTGAACATTCCCTCAACCCTAACTCCGCGTGTATTTTGAGAAATTCTGCTCAATGAGTCTGCCGTCAAGTCTTTTCCCATTGAAATGTCAAATAACGGCGTTGCCCATATCTCATTATTTCCATCGGCTACCTGAATCAGCTCTCTGTTGTACAGATAAACTCCTGCACTGGAATAGCGTGTCTTCTGATTGGCGACTGTGCGGAAATAACCAGTTTCACGATCGGTTAGCGGAAAAACATGCGAATAATTTCCCGGCATGATCAAAATTCTGTCGCGGAAATAACTTTCCATCGGAAGCACTCTATTGTTCCCAATTATGTCAGGTCTTGATTGAATGGGGATAATTCTGCACTCATTTTCAGGTACAACGGGAAAACTATCCTGGGCATTTAACGCGCCAGAAATGAAAAGGAAGAACAAAATGACTATTCCCTTCATGACAACATTGGCGCCGTGTAAACCACGAAATAAGGATTGTACAAATTCTCTTTATTGTAGCGCAAACTTTCATTAGTGTCGGCTTGAACAACCGTTCCACCCAACGATTCAATAATCGCTTGTCCGGCTGCAATATCCCATTCCATTGTAGGGGCAAAACGAGGATAAACATCTGCTTTTCCAAGTGCCAGATCGATAAATTTCAGAGCACTCCCTTTTTGGAGGAAAATAACTTCTCCAAACCGCGATCTCATTTCATTGGTGAAATTCAAATCATTTCCGGACAAATGTGAACGACTTCCAGCTATAACCAAAGGTGAATTCAGAGATTCTTTCTTCTCAATGTATCTCCATTGCGTTACGTCGTCAATATTTTCAAAATCAACATGTGCAGCAGGGACAATCTGACCTCCAACAATCAACTTTTGTTCAACAGGCGAAGCAATAATTCCCAAAACGGGTTTCTGATCCTGAATTAAAGCTATACAAACAGCGAATTCTCCATTCTTCTTGAGAAACTCCTTCGTTCCGTCTAAAGGATCCACACACCAAACCAGTTCGTAATCCTTTCGGGAAGAAAAAGCTTCCTTCTCACTTTCTTCACTAATGACGTGAATACCTGTGCTTTCCAGATGCCCAACAAGAATGTCGTTTGAACGAAGATCAGCAATGGTAACCGGACTTCCATCCTCCTTCCATTGTGCTTCAAAATCTTGTGAATAGATTTCCATTATCGCCTCCGACGCTTCAACAGCAGCCCTCAAAGCAGTATGAACCAAATCCATCACAAGTGTGTTTTTCATTAGGTTAAAAATAATCAAAATAGGGCATCTCGACTCCGCTCGATGACCTTTATGAATACTTCGACGATTTTTTCGAAGGTTGCCGAGCGCAGTCGAGGCACTAATTCCTTTTAGCATCGAAACTTTTTCACATTTCATTTTCCCTTCACATTGGTTACGTATATTTGAATGTATATCATTGAATAAATGGCATTAAATAAAACATTCAAAAAAGTTCCGGACTTCCGTTTGTCGCCAACAATTGACAAAGTTGGTGTGGAAGAACGCGTTGCTCGTTTCCAAACACGCAGCATCAAGAACGAATCAAAAATTCAAGGACTGAAATTGGTGTTGAATATGATTGATTTGACGACGCTGGAAGGAAAAGATACGCCTGGAAAAGTACGGCAGTTGTGTTACAAAGCGCAGCACTTACACGACAGCTATCCAGACTTACCAACTGTGGCTGCTATTTGCGTTTATCCATCAATGGTGGCTGAAGCAAAAAAAGCTTTAGGGAATTCAGGAATTAAAGTGGCTTCTGTTTCTACGGCATTTCCAAGCGGACAATCGACTGCAGAAATCAAGTTGCTGGACACGAAGTTTGCCGTTGACAATGGCGCAGATGAAATTGACATGGTGATTTCCAGAGGAAAATTCCTTGCTGGTGAATACAACTTTGTATTCGATGAAATTGCTGCGATCAAAGAGGCTTGTGGAAAGTCACGTTTGAAAGTGATTTTGGAAACGGGAGAATTGGCTTCGTTGGATCAAGTACGCAGAGCAAGTGACATTGCGATGTATGCAGGAGCTGATTTCATCAAAACTTCCACAGGTAAAATTCAACCTGCTGCGACTATGCAGGTAACGTATACAATGCTTTGTGCGATCAAAGATTTTTACAATAAAACCGGTGTACAAGTAGGAATGAAACCTGCAGGTGGAATTTCTTCTTCCAAACTGGCGCTTCACAATTTAGTGATGGTGAAAGAAACACTTGGCAACGATTGGCTGAGCAATGAATGGTTCCGATTTGGAGCGAGTTCATTAGCAAATGATGTATTGATGCAATTGGTAAAACAGCAAACTGGTCATTACCAAAGCGCAGATTATTTTTCGATAGATTAAACATTTCCCCCTTGTTCTCGATACATCCCTGACGCTAAAGGTCAGGAACACTCGAACTGACAGGGGAAGGAAAAACGAGAGAAGATGGCAAAAGCTAAACATAAAGAAGAAAAAACAACTTTCGATTTCAATGGCGGATGGGACTACAGTCCAAGTCCGGAAAGTACAAGCCATGTGAAACTGAAAGAGCGATACGAGTTATACATCGACGGAAAATTCGTTGCTCCAAGTTCCGGGAAGTATTTTCCTACAACTAATCCGGCAACGGATAAAGTGTTGGCAGAAGTGGCACATGCAAACGAAGCGGACGTTGATAAAGCAGTAAAAGCTGCTCGCAAGGCTTACGACAATGTTTGGTCGAAATTATCGGCTAAAGAACGTGGAAAATACATTTACCGCATTGCACGTTTGATGCAGGAAAAAGCTCGCGAATTGGCGGTTGTGGAAACATTGGATGCTGGAAAAACCATTCGTGAGTCAAGAGATGTCGATGTTCCTTTGGCATGTAATCATTTCTTCTATTACGCTGGTTGGGCAGATAAACTGGACTATGCGTTTCCAAACAGAAAAGTAACATCGCTTGGTGTTGCCGGACAAATCATTCCATGGAATTTTCCATTGTTGATGGCTGCGTGGAAAATTGCTCCAGCTTTAGCTGCAGGAAATACAGTCGTACTTAAGCCAGCGGAAACGACTCCGTTGACAGCAATGTTGTTAGCAGAAATCATACATGAAAGCGGATTACCTGACGGTGTGGTGAATATTGTTACTGGTTACGGCGATACCGGAGCTGCGATTGTGAATCACAAAGACGTGAACAAAATTGCGTTTACAGGTTCTACGAATGTTGGAAAGATCATCCAAAAAGCTGTTGCCGGAACAGGTAAGAAACTGACACTCGAATTGGGTGGAAAATCAGCAAACATTGTATTTGACGATGCACCAATTGACCAGGCTGTAGAAGGAATTGTTAACGGAATTTTCTTCAATCAAGGTCACGTTTGTTGCGCTGGTTCACGCCTATTCGTTCAGGAATCAGTTGCTGAAGAAGTAATCCAGAAATTGAAAGACCGTTTGGATACATTGTACGTTGGTGATCCGTTGGACAAGAACACAGACATTGGAGCAATCAACTCGAAAGAACAATACGAGACGATTAAGAAGTATATCGAAATCGGTAAGAAAGAAGGTGCAAAAATGCACGAAAGCAAATGCTCTCTTCCGAAGAACGGACTGTTCATTCGTCCGACTTTATTTACGGATGTAGCACAATCGAGTAGAATTGCACAGGAGGAAATTTTTGGTCCGGTACTTACGATTCAAACCTTCCGAACAATTGATGAAGTAATTCAGAAAGCGAACAATTCACCTTTCGGTTTGGCGGCAGGAGTTTGGACAGACAAAGGTTCACGCATCTTCAACATGACAACAAAATTGCGCGCAGGAGTGGTTTGGGCAAATACATATAATAAGTTCGATCCTACTTCACCTTTTGGAGGATATAAAGAGAGTGGTTTTGGACGTGAAGGAGGAATGCAGGGATTGGGAGCGTACTTAAAAATGGAGAATTGAAAATGGAGAATGTAAAAGTGTGATGCGTGTTATTTTAAGATTGAAAGTTTGGTTTTAAAAGATGTTTTTCTCTAACTTTTATAAGAAAGATGAAACAAATGACTGAAAAACCACAAGAAATTCGAGAAAGAACATTTCAATTTGCGCTACAAACTTTTAGGGTTTGTCAACATATAGATGAATTTGAAAAACTATATATAATAACAAAACAACTTGCACGATCCGCCTGTTCAGTTGGAGCGAATGTTCGTGAAGCAAGAAATGCAGAGAGTAAAAATGACTTTATCCATAAATTGTCAATAGCGCTTAAGGAGTGTGATGAATCTGTTTATTGGATGGAATTATTAATAGAATTAAGTAAATCGAAAAAGGAAGAAATAAAAAGGCTAAGTGGTGAATCTGAGCAATTAACCAGAATTCTAAGTGCTATTATTCTAAAATCGAAGTCAAATTCGAATTGGACTAAGCGTTAACCAATCTTTTAAATTCTCCATTTTCAATTATCAATTGTAATGAGATTGGAAATACTAAAAACATACAAAATCTACATTGGCGGGGCGTTTCCGAGAACGGAATCGGGGAGATACTACACGCCAGTAGATAAGAAAGGAAATGCATTGGCGAACATGTGTCTTTCATCTCGTAAGGATGTGAGAAACGCAGTTGTGGCAGCGCGTAAGGCGTTTGGACCTTGGTCGGAAAGAGCGGCTTTTAATCGCGGGCAGATCCTTTACCGCATTGGTGAAATGTTGGAAGGAAGAAAGGCTCAGTTTATTGAAGAGTT
>CAMLET010000246.1 GCA_946479125.1 uncultured Flavobacteriales bacterium | reverse complement strand
TGTTCTCGAATTGAAAAGTCAAAATTGATTACCGTAAAACAGCAACAAACCCTGTTTTCACTTCAATTGCTTTCGAACTGTATTTAATGACCACAGTGTAGGAATAGATTCCATCAGGAACGGGGAGTCCTTTGTATGTTCCGTCCCAGAAATCATTCATATTCAACAACTGCCCTACTTCCTGCCCCCAACGATCATAGATGTGACAAATTATTTCTTCGATACAAGTTCCCTGAACAAACCATGAATTGTTGTGCTCATTTCCATCCGGCGTAAACGCGTTCGGAATATAGACCACATATTCTTCTCCGGTAATCTGAACAATTTCAGTATAAGGACAGCCGTCATGACCGTTTCGAACTATCAAAGGATAATTTCCAACCTCCAAATCCGGGTAGTTTGTTTCCATAGAAAAATCCTGATCGCCAAATGCATATTCCGTTTGTGCATTTCCTCCAATAACCTGATTGATCATTAAATTTCCTCTAGTGTAACAATCTGCTTCTGTTACAGTGAAAACAACATCCGTTGGAGCGTCGTCTTTGACAACAACTTGAATCGTATCAACAACCTGACATCCATTTGAAGTAATTGCCGAAACAGAATAATTTGTCGTCACTTGAGGTTCTGCAATTGTCTGAACACAGCTAAAACAACTTAAACCAATTCCACTCCACAGGTGATTCGCAAAACCAATAGCAGGAGCAGTTATTTCAACATCGTCTCCTTTGCAAATTTCTAAATCTGGACCAAGATCGAAGTTTACCGAAGGAAAAAGGTAAGTGCTCATTGTATCCGATTTCACATTTCCACAAGCATCCGTTACAGCAACCCAATATGTTCCAGGCTGCGAAACAGTTAACGTCTGATTTACGCTTCCATCGCTCCATAAGTAAGAAGTAAATCCGGTTCCTGCATTTAATATTACTGGTTGAGGAACACAACTCCCCAGATCAGGACCAAGATCGAGCGGCGGACCAGCATTGTTAACTGTTATAACAACAGATTCGGTAGCACGACATACTTTTTGAAACAGGAAATCATCCATTCCAAAATCTACTCCGTATCCGTTCGGCTCAAGGTTTCTAATTTCAACAATCACACTAGTATTCGGACCGGAATTCCAAACAGGCGCGGTGTATTCATCCCAGGCCCAAACATTATTCACAGGAGGCAGACCATTTTGCGTACTGATGATTTGATCACCGGTAATATTTCCGATCATGTGAATTTCAAAGATTGGTTGAAATGCCCCAGCACAGGTTGCCCAATAGGAAAAAGCATAATCCATGTTAGGTTCAATCTGAAGCTGTTGTTTCCACAAGGCAACCGGATTGTAACAGCCATCAATGGACAAATAAATATTGTCACTACTCGGTGAATGATCTGAAAACCATGCCGTGCTTTGGTCGGTAAAAAACATGGAACCGATGTGTGAATAACAAGGTTGCGAATATGGACTGTAAGGATAATCCGTTGAAACAGCGAAAGTTCCCAGCGAAAAATCAGGATTCAAAACCAGGTTTGGACCATAGGATTCTCCGGTCACAGTATAAGTTATAGTTGTTTGTGCAACAACTGACGGATTTTGAATGGATGGATTTGATAATCCTGTTACAGGAGACCACGAATAAGAATCAAATCCAGATGACGCACTTAACTGAACCGATTGACCAGAACATACAGTAGTGTCGTTTGAGGCCGTCATTACCGGACAACCACAATCTTCATCAATCTGTCCATCGAGATCATCATCTATTCCATTACCACAAATTTCGACGTTACATCCAGTAGAGCAAAATCCTCCCGACAATGTAGGTGCAGCTAACGACCAACCAATACCGTCCGTAAAAACGCCTATCATATTATTTGAAGTTGCATCAGAAACTGCAATGCCTTGATTTTCATTACAGCGGTAGTAAAGCAATAGATTTTGTTCTGTACCAGCTAAACAATGATTGTAGTTTGCTGCAATTTCAGTTCCTGTTAATGCTCGATCCCAAATACGTACCTCATCCATATTTCCATTAAGGGACAACGGAGCTCCGGAATAACCGTAGCTAAGTTCCGCAGGTATCGTTCTTGTAATTGGAGGAGTGGTCACGGGTTTCGTATCTACCAACAAACCATTCACGTAAAGCTTCGCTGTTTGACTTGTGTAATCCATTACACCAGCTGCATGGTACCAAACGTTAAGTTGAAATCCGCTTGTTGGTGCATAACTACAATTTGGAACTGAAGGAACTGTACTGTTGGGACCATCTACTTTAAACACCAACTTGGTTACAGGTTCATTAAAAAAACCACCCTGCCAGCCAAATCCAAGCCACATATCTTCAAAAATCGTAGCATCAATTGCGGAAATCAGAGGACGAGACTGTCCGTTAAACGGTTGATTCAGCTTAAACCAGCATTCCCAAGTATAACCTCCATTATTTCCGGAATAATATTGATTTGATGAAGGAAGTTGAACTCCTATGGATTGATCATCGAATAGCAGCGAACTTGTACAAGGCTGTCCGAAAACGCTGGGAAGAAAAGCCCAAAACGAAATTAATATGACAGCCGCTATTTTCATACAGTAAGTATTTCTAACCTAAACGAATTGTTCACTAACAGCGTTGGGTTGATTTTTCATCCGTTGAATGAAGCGTAGGTATTGCTGATTGAATGGTTATCAAACTGACAAAAGTTAACTTTTGACTTTTACCTTTTGACTTTTGATTTCTCTGAGTATCTTTAATTTTATGATGAAGTACTTCGCATTTCTGCTTTTTCCTTTGGCCGTTTTTGGTCAGAAAAAACCTGTCGATTATGTAAACCCCTTAATGGGAACCGATTCCAAAATGGAGATGTCCAATGGAAATACTTATCCTGCAATTGGTTTGCCGTGGGGAATGAATATGTGGACACCTCAGACAAATGTAATGGGCGACGGTTGGGCTTATCAATATGATGCGGAACAAATTCGAGGATTCAAGCAAACGCATCAGCCATCACCATGGATGAACGATTACGGTCAGTTTGCCATTATGCCAGGAAGCGGAAAACCTGTTTTCGATCAAAACGAAAGGGCCAGCTGGTTCTCTCATAAATCAGAAATTTCAAAACCGCATTACTACAGTGTTTATTTGGCAGATTGTGATGTAACAACAGAAATTACTCCAACGGAACGTGCGGCTATGTTTCGTTTCACCTTTCCTGAAAACGATAGTTCGTTCATCGTTATTGATGCTTTGGATCGTGGTTCATATGTAAAAGTCTTTCCCAAAGAGCGAAAAATTGTTGGTTACACAACGCGTTATGCCAGAGGAAAACTGACAAACTTCAAGAATTATTTTGTGATCTATGTCGACAAAGACATTGACTTTTATTCCATTGCCGAAAACGGTAAATTAATTGGTACTTCGACAGGCTCAGCAACCGAAAAAGAGGAATCAAAATCAAATCATTCAGGATTGATAATCGGCTTCAAAACAAAAAAAGGAGAACAAGTTCATCTGAAAGTTGCGTCTTCTTTTATTTCTGAAGAACAGGCTGCGTTGAATCTGGAACGTGAAATTGGTCAACAAAACTTCGAAACGATCAAAACTTCTGCGGAAAAGATCTGGAATGATCAACTTGGTAAAATTGAAGTTTCGGGCGGAACAGATGAACAAATGCAAACCTTCTATTCCTGTTTGTACCGAACACTCTTTTTCCCGAATAAATTATACGAAATAGACGCCAACGGAAAAGATATGCACTGGAGCCCGTACAACGGACAAGTTCTTCCAGGTAAAATGTTTGGCGGGACAGGATTCTGGGACACATTCCGCGCACTTTATCCATTACTGAATCTGGTTTATCCCGAAATCAACAAGGAAATGCAGGAAGGATTGGTGAATGATTATATGGAAGGCGGCTTCTTACCCGAATGGTCGAGTCCTGGCTTTGCAGATATCATGATTGGAAACAATTCGGCTTCCATCGTTTCTGACGCTTACATGAAAGGTTTGCGTGGTTACGACATTGAAAAATTATACGAAGCCCTAATTCACGGTGCAAACAATGAAGGACCAATGAGTGCTGTTGGCCGTGAAGGCGTAGACTATTACAACAAACTTGGTTACGTTCCGTACGATGTGAAGATTGATGAAAACGCTGCCAGAACACTGGAATACGCTTACGATGATTTCGCGATTTATCAATTGGCGAAGGAGTTAAAACGTCCGCAAGAAGAAATTGACTTGTATGCCAAGCGTTGTCAGAATTACAGAAACTTATTCGACCCTTCAACAGGAATGATGCGTGGAAAGAACGAAAACGGAGAGTTTCAATCGCCATTCAACCCGTTCAAATGGGGCGATGCATTTACTGAAGGCAACAGCTGGCATTACACGTGGTCGGTTTTCCATGATGTTCAGGGATTGATTGATTTGATGGGTGGTAAATCACGTTTTGTCTCAAAACTGGATTCTGTTTTCTGCCTTCCTCCTATTTATGACGACAGCTATTACGGCGGAATGATTCACGAAATCAAAGAAATGCAGATTGCGAACATGGGACAATACGCGCATGGGAACCAACCAATTCAGCACATGATTTACTTGTACAATTACGCAGGTGCTCCAGAAAAAACGCAATATTGGACAAGAGAAGCATTGAACCGTTTATACAAACCAACTCCAGACGGTTATTGTGGTGACGAAGACAATGGACAAACATCGGCTTGGTACGTTTTCTCTGCTTTAGGTTTCTACCCTGTTTGTCCGGCAACGGATGAATACGTTTTGGGAGCACCATTGTTCAAGAAAGCTGTTATCCACTTATCCAACGGAAAACAATTGGTGTTGAACGCACCTCAAAATTCAGCAGAAAACCGTTATGTTGCGTCAACAACCTGGAATAAGAAAGGGTATTCAAAATTGTACATCAATCATTCTGCCATTCAAAAAGGCGCTGTAATTGAGTTTAAGATGAGTAAAACGCCTGTAACGAGAAGTTTTGTTGCAGGGGATTTTCCGTATTCATTTTCGACGAAATAAACAGAAGAATCTAAGTTTTATTAATTAAACCGCAAAGAAAGAAGAGCGCAAAGATTTCCTTCCCTTTGCGCTCTTCTTTCTTTGCGGTATTTTTTTTCAATCACTCTTTGTGTTAAAGCTTTACCCTCACTGGAACCTTATTCTCAATTCCGAAAAACGCCCATTTCCCATCAATGGAAACCCAGCTTGTGAGGTATTCCGATTGCTCTTCAATCTTCACTCCTTTCGTTTCCAGATTGATCTCTTTTACGACTGATCTTGTTTTCAAATCAAACCAGGCTAAATACCAAGGCGAAGCTGAACCAACAGTTTTCTGGTAACGGAATACAAAACGATTGTTGTTCACGCCAAGAGCTATCGCATTAACGAATGTCTTTTGCGTTAAACTTGTTTCCTTTACCGTATCCAGCGGAGTTTGAGGAATGGCTTTGATATCTGTTCCATCCTGAATTAAAGCCTGAGTGGAATCGGTTACCGAAATGGTAATTTTATCTG
>CAMLET010000245.1 GCA_946479125.1 uncultured Flavobacteriales bacterium | reverse complement strand
AAAACTAATTTGATTCCAGAGTTATTGAACTTGGACTAATTTTATTCTACGACCCTATTCTTTCATCTGACAGTACCATTTCCTGTGCAAGTTGCCATTCGCCTTACAACGCATTTACGCACGTTGATCATGCACTGAGTCATGGAATTCGTGATCAAATTGGAAAGCGAAATTCTCCTGTTCTTTTCAATTTAGCATGGAACAAAAATTTCATGTGGGATGGTGCGATCAATCATTTGGATGTTCAGGCGCTCGCCCCAATAGAGAATCATCAGGAAATGGATGAGAAATTGCCCAATGTCATTAAAAAACTATCTCGAAATAAACGCTATCAGGAATTCTTCTTAAAAGCCTATGGAACAAACAAAATTACGAGTGAGCGATTGCTCAAATCCATCGCACAATTCATGCTTACACTCGTAAGCTCCAACTCTAAATACGATAAAGTTATACGCAACGAATCAGGTGTCCAGTTCACTTCCTCCGAACAAAAGGGTTATGAACTATTCAAACAACATTGCGCAAGTTGTCACACAGAACCTTTGTTTACCAACAACACATTTCAAAACAACGGACTGGCGCCTGATTCTTTATTAAACGATCCTGGACGAATGGGGGTTACCGGAAAACCGGAAGACAATCTGAAGTTTAAGGTTCCCACACTTCGAAATATAGAACGCTCTGCACCTTATATGCACGATGGTAGATATAAAAACCTGCAAATGGTGATGTTTCATTATTCCAGCAACATTCATAACAGCGGAACACTTGCTCCGGCGTTGAAGGGTGGAATAGCATTATCAGAAGAAGATAAAAAGAACATTATAGCCTTTTTAAAAACATTGACAGATCAGGAATTCTTAAACAATAAATCATATCAATATCCACGAAAACAATAACGCAAAATGAAAAACAAACTTCTCTCCCTAGGATTACTTCTAATTACAGGTACTGCGGTAAATGCACAAGGCCCTGTTGTAACTTCATGGTTACAAAATACAACCGTATATGGGCGACATTATATTAGCGGTAACTCAACCGCAATTCAAGATAACGTTTTGTGTAATACACAAGAAATTGAATATTCCTCCAGCTGGGTTTATGTGCACACCCATGGAATTCCAACTTATGTAACCGGACCTTATTTAGATGGAAATCCGTCTTTGGCAAGTGACCAAAATGCCATTTTCAAATTTCCATTGACTCCAACGCAGAATACAGGAACATTAACCGCTACAACCGGAGGGAATATCGGATTATTCGTAAACGGTGTTGCACTTTTTGATTACCGAGATGGTGTGTCATGGAAAAGCTCCAACAGTACGCTTGCTGGTGGACCTTATGGTGGAATGGGCGATGGTGTTTGGAACAGAGACGCTGTAGTTGGTGAATTGGGTGGTTTCGACTGTTCAAAAGGACATCCGGCAATGGGGAATTATCATCATCACCAAAACCCGAGTGCTTTCGATTTAGATCTGGATGTGATCTCTACAGTTTGTAATTTGTACGATGCTGACGGTTTATACGCCATAGACAGCACGGTTCATTCTCCATTGATTGGATTTGCTTACGACGGTTTTCCTATCTACGGAGCATATGCTTACGAGAATGCGAATGGAACAGGAAACATTGTTCGTATGAAGTCGAGTTATACTTTGAGAAATATTACCACCAGAACAACATATTCCAATGGAAGTTCGGTAACTGCGGGACCAGCAGTAAGCACAACATATCCACTTGGGTATTTCAGAGAAGATTATGAGTATACAGCTCCAGCGTCTGCAGATTATTTAGACGAACATAATGGGCGTTTTTGTGTAACTCCTGAATATCCGGCTGGAATTTACTGTTACTTCGCAACTGTTGATGAAGACTGGAATTCTGCTTACCCTTATGCAGTTGGACCTACATTCTATGGAAACAAAGTTGCTGCAAAAGTGACAAGCGTTTCAGAAACGACAACTGTTTATCAAAGTACCGCTGGAATTTCTCAACAAGAATTGGAAAATCTTGAAATCGAAGTTTTCCCAAATCCGGCTACCAATCTGGTTGCTGTTCAAATCAATGGATTGGTTGAAGAAAATCTTACAATTCGTTTAGTTGACATGGCGGGAAGAGAGATCAGCTCATCAATGATAGCAGCTGGAAGTACTATTTCTTACTTCAATACTGAAGGATTGAAATCAGGTGAATATTTGTTGATGATAAGCAGCTTAGCAGGAACAACAAACAAAAAATTGAGCGTAATAAACGATTAAGAATTGTTTTCTAAAGAAAAATCCCGCTCTGCGTAATGTAAAGCGGGATTTTTCTTTATCTCGATTTATTGCTTTCCCAAGCATTTTTGAATGACACTTTATTCTTCCTGAACTTTTCGCTATTGGTGATATTCCAAACGAGATCATGACTCTCAGGATCTACCGCTTCTGCTTCAATTTTAGAGTACCAAACCAACTTGTTATAGCTGGGATCATGCACAAAAGTGAATTCAGAATACTTAGGAATTTTCGATTCATCCCTATATTCATCAATATCGTAGTTCACGCGAATTTCCAACGTATCGTTCCTCACGTTAAAAGCCACCGTGAAATAATCCTGCAAAACCAAATTCTCGTTGGTAACTAAACTATTAAATTCTCCCGTAGAAGTTCCGTATGCCACTCCTACAATGGTTTTTATAGGCGCATCATAATCGTCGTTTTCATCACGACGTTCATCCATAAGAAATACGGCATCGGTAAAACCATCGTTGTTCAGGTCTGAAAATTTAGCGTGATTGAACTGAAATACCTGAAGAGAATCGGCAAGAAAAGCCCTTAATTTAGAATCTCTGGTTTCTACTTCCACCAAGGTATCTCCATTGAACTGCAGTTCGTGATAATAATAAGTGAAAAGGCAAACAGGAGGCTCCGTACAATTTGTTGCATCACCACCATAATATTCGTAACTGGTTTCATGAATCACTTTGTCTTTCACTCCTTCTGTTTCATTTGGGAAAATATACTCATGGTTCTCAGAATATCCGCCATCACCAACACTGTAATCATTCGCGAAATAGATCATTTTAGTGCCATCCCACAAATACAATTGATCTCCCCCTGCTTCACCACATGCATTTGCCGAATAACAGATACCAAGAAATTGATAATTAGAATTCAGACCTCTATTTCCAAATTGAATGAAATCATTCTTATACATTTCACCTTGCTCATCACTTTCGTAATAAGAAAAAAAATCAATTGGAAAACGGCATTTCATTTCTGAATCTTTAAACACATAAATGGCGTTATTTGTATACAAGAAAGATTCATTCTCAACCTTGTTACTCTTAACATAGCGCTTTGGGACATCAATAAAACGTGACCACACATATCCCTTTTTACCGTTTCGTTTTATAGCATACCAATATCCCGGAATTTCATTTATCTCATCGAACACAGGCTTTTCCTTTACCAACTCTACTTTTGTAAACTTGTTCAGGCTTTCAATAGCCGTAGCTGTTACCTTAGGAGCATTTCGAACATTCACCTGATCTGAATTGATATAGACTTCGTTGAATGAAAAATACTTTCCAGTCATAAAAGAATCGTCTTGCAGTTTGATGTTAGAGGCTTTGATTACCGATCCATTCCACTCGAACAAATGGTAAATTGAATCCAAACCTACGGCTATGATTTCCTTTCCGTTACTATTGAACGTTGTCCCGAACGAGGTTGAACCGTACATCTCCCTGTGTTTTTTGAATTCGAAAAACCCCGTGTTAATTAACTCTTTGTTACGAAAGACTTTAAATTCCAATCCTTTATTCTGGGTGAAATTGAGCAAGAATCGAACATCAAGATCCAATTCACTTTTGAAAACACCGTCAGCTAAATTCGGTCGCCAGATATATCCATTTTGACCCTGAAAAACAATAGGTAGCCAATAATCTTCAACAGCTCCAACTTTTCCTTTCACAGATTCTGAAGACAAACATTGCTGTATAGTCGTATTGTGATTTATTTTCCCAATGATCTTTCCATCAATTGACGGACTATCGCGCACATTTGTACTGTCTACAAAAACAATATCTGTGTACGTTGTTTGAAGATGTTCTGTTTGACCAAACAAAGAAATCGACATGGTCAAAAAGTAAAGAAAGATAAAGTGGTGTTTTTTCATTATTGGGAATAATGAAATAAATGTAGGAAAAAAACCAGTCACAAGGTCATCGAGCGGAGTCGAGATGCCGAAGTGACTGGTTTTTATTGCGAACGGTTTCGCTTGATCGCTTGTGGGGTTTATTCGTATACTATTCTTCGTCTGAAGCTGTTTCTGCCCTTTTTGTTTGTCCATGAAAGCAGGAATTTAATTTTCCCAACTTCACTTGAAGGTGTATAATCTTCAGCATAAACTTTCACCGTGAAATTCGAATTCGCTGCCTGATCTTCGAAATAAACCAAGGAGCTAAACAAGGTATGTGCAATCATTTTGTTCGATGTATCCTTTATCGTCATCAACAAATCTGGTTTCACCAAAGGGTAATCGCTCTTATTCTTGAAAGAGACATAGAAAAAGTTAGAATCATTATCGTTTCCGTCACCAGAAAGATAATAACCGTCATATTTCACCTTATGACTACCTTTTCCTTTGGCAATACAAGCCGAAAGCGCAAGTAATAAAAGAAATGGTGCGAAGCAGTATTTCATTTTAATCAGTTTCAATGTCACAATAATACAGACTTCTTGCGGAAACGGAAATACTGCAAGTGCGTGATTTAGAGAATGGTTTTCTAAACATCGTTTCTATATTTGTAAGATGTTGTCGAAAAAATCGAAATACGCTATTAAAGCTTTGGTCTCTATGGCAAAAAAAGAGGCTAATGCAAACGCACCAATGCGCATTATTGATATTGCACAACATGGCTGTATTCCCAAAAAATTTTTGGAGGCCATTTTACTCGAACTACGCAAACAACATATTCTTGGCAGTAAGCAAGGCATTAATGGCGGCTATTATTTAATGAAATCTGCCAGTTCCATTTCTCTAACTGAGATCATCCGTCTGATGGATGGTCCAATTGCACTTATTCCCTGCGCTAGTTTCAATTTCTATGAAAAATGCGACGATTGTGTGGATGAGGCCATTTGCGGATTGCGAAAAGTAATTTCCAATTTGAGGGATGCCAGTTTAAGTATTCTGAGCAACACCACAATTGCAGATATTGTGCTTCAGGAAACTGAACCTCAAAAATGATCGAATTAAAAAATATATCTTAAACTCTACTATTTCTATAGATTTTATATATTTGTAGCGGTTAACGGTCTACAGCACCACTTCCAAACACAAATTGTCAATAGATAAATCATGCTTAGAGAAAGAAAAAGCTTATTAAATCCGAGATTCAAAACGCGCTTCTCTGAACAACAAAAAGAACTTCACAGGTCTCGTAGCTTGCGTTATCAAAAACAACCCAATGCTGTTTTTTCAGCTGTTGATGCCACGACTAAGAACAAAGAAATAACTGAAAGTCTCTATTACGCCGAACGTATACAGAAAGCACT